>JAKSUU010000057.1 GCA_024408695.1 Coriobacteriales bacterium
CCACAATCAAATTAGTTAATTTTATTTTTTCCTGTTCTTGTTTTATATGAAAAATAATTATATAGAATATACTTAAAATCAAAGTGCAAGAGTATTCTACAGAAAAAATAAAGCAAATCAGCAATGAGATGCGCATAAATATTATCAAGATGCTTAACTGTGCAGGCAGTGGCCATCCTGGTGGCTCTTTATCTTGCTGTGATATTCTTTCAAGTTTATATTTTGGCGGTAGTTTTAACTTTGACCCAAACGATCCAAAAAGCAAAATGCGCGATCGATTTATTTTGTCCAAAGGCCATTGCGCCCCAGCTCTTTATGCTCTTTTATCTCATATTGGCTGGATTGAAGAAAGCGAATTAGCAAATTTACGCAAACAAGGCTCAATTTTGCAAGGTCATCCTGATTGCACTAAGGTTCCTGGAATTGAAGTGTCAACTGGTTCATTGGGGCAAGGTTTATCTATAGGCTGCGGGCTTGCTCATGCCTTAAAATTAGACTACGATAAAGACGCCCCGAATGTATTCGTATTGATGGGCGATGGCGAAATTCAAGAAGGTCAGGTATGGGAAGCTGCTCTTTTTGCAAAACATTATAATTTAAATAACTTAATTGCAATTGTTGATAACAATGAACTGCAGATAGATGGTAATGTTTTAGATGTTGCAGGTCTTGATGCCATTGCTTTAAAGTTTGCATCATTTGGTTTTAAAACTCTCGAATGTGATGGTCACGATATTGATGCTTTAAAAGAAATTTATAAAGTTGCTTTAATTCAAGATAAACCTGTATGCATCCTTGCTCATACAATTAAAGGCAAGGGTGTTTCGTTTATGGAAAATCAGGCTGGCTGGCACGGTGTTGCTCCAAATGATGAACAGGCTTTTCAGGCTTTATCTGAACTAGGGGTATAAATCGTGCTTTATCCTTATAAAAATATTGATTTACCTGCAAAAGCAACGCGTGAAGGCTATGGCGAAACTTTAGTTGATCTTGCAAAAAATGGTGTAAACGTATATGCTGTAGATGCAGATTTATCTTGCTCAACTACAACGGCAAAACTTGGTAAATATGAAGCAAATCGATTAGTTAACGTTGGAATTAGTGAGCAAAATATGATTGGTGTTGCCGCCGGCTTAGCTTTACAAAATCGTATTGTTTTTACAGGATCTTTTGCAGTTTTTGGCACTGGTCGTTGTTATGATCAAATTAGAAATACGGTTTGCTATTCTAAATTAAATGTAAAAATTGCTCCAACCCATAGTGGTGTCACTGTTGGTCCAGATGGTGGATCTCATCAAATGCTTGAAGATATCGCGCTTATGCGTGCACTTCCCAATATGCGAGTTTTAGTTCCTGCCGACTATTATGCCGCTAAAGCAGCCGTTAGTATTGCTGCTCAAAACGATGGACCATTTTATATAAGGCTAGGACGTGCAAAAGTTCCACAGGTTTACACTCAGGATTTTTCTCCACGTTTAGGCAATGCTTACGTTTTAAAAGAAGGAAGTGACGTTACTCTTGCTGCCTGTGGGGTTGAGGTTGATGCCGCTTTAAAAGCAGCAGAAATTTTAGAGTCTAAAGGTATATATGCCGATGTAATTGATGTATTTAGTATTAAACCGTTAGATTTAGAAACAATCGTAAATAGTGTTTCTAAAACGAATGCGTTGGTTACCTGTGAAGAGCATAGCGTTGTTGGTGGTCTAGGCTCCACTTTGTCGGAAGCCCTGTCTCAATGCAATCCTACTCGTCAACTTTTTATTGGCGTTAACGATAGATTTGGTGTAAGTGGTCAGCCAGATGGCTTACTTCAAAAATTTGGTTTAGATGCTTTATCTATTGCTGAAAAAACTATAAAATTTTTGAATTCGTAAGATAATTTGTTCAATCCTAGAACAATTCATCATTTTTCTATTAATTTATATAATATATTCTTTTTTTGGTAAAATAATTTAATACCCATATAGGTAGTTTAAATGTAATAGAAATGGGGTGAGTAATTTGCCACTTGGTATAAGTCGTGGCGCTCATAACGCTAAAAATTCAAGTCGATTGCGCAAAGATGCTGTAGATTCTTCTTTTTCGCCCGAGAAACAAAATTCTAATATGCAAGATTCTCAGCAAAGAAGTAGTCGCAGTTCTCGAAGAAATATTAATCGCAATGTAGATAGTGTTGTTCCTACTTTGTCTTCGAAAGGGCAAGCGGATTCTGCTAGTTTTGATCCGGTTATCAATCAAAATGAATCGCCATTTGCAAGTAGCGATTCTATACATCAATCAAGGTTGCAACGTCGTCAAAACATGCGTGCTACAAGAGATGCTGCATCTGACATGTCGGATCTCGCAGATGACACTAAAATTAAATCTTATGCAGATTTGCAAGACGCTAATTATTCAAATCGCAAACTTGGACCTGTTGTTATTGCACTACGCAATGTAACAAAGGTGTATCCAGCCCAATCAAATAAGCCTGCAATCAAAGGTCTTTCTTTGGATATTCACTCTGGAGAATTTGTATTTTTGGTTGGGCATTCTTGTAGTGGAAAGTCAACTTTTATTCGTATGCTTATTAGAGAAGTTGTTCCAACTAGTGGAGAAATTGTTGTTGCCGGAGAAAATTTAAAAACAATCAAAAATTGGCGCATTCCTTATCTTCGCAGAAATGTTGGTTGTGTTTTTCAAGATTTTAAATTATTACCAAACAAAACCACTTTTGAAAATGTAGCTTTTGCCCTTGAAGTAATTGGTAAGTCTAAACATGTTATTAAAACTCAAGTACCAGAGGTTTTGCGCCTTGTTGGTTTGGAAGAAAAAATGCATAAATTCCCAGACCAGCTTAGTGGTGGTGAACAACAAAGAGTTTCAATTGCTCGCTCCATTGTAAATAGACCACCTTTGCTTATATGCGATGAACCAACAGGTAACTTAGATCCTCAAACATCCCTTGGAATTATGAGATTGCTTGAGCGAATTAATAAAACGGGAACTACAGTTCTTGTTGCTACCCATGACCGCGAAATGGTTGATCAAATGCGACGTCGTGTTTTAGCGCTTGAAAACGGCGTGCTCGTTCGCGACCAAAAGAAGGGGGTGTACGGCGACGATGTCTAAGATTATTTATTTTATTAAAGAAGCTGTTTCTAGTTCAAGGCACAATCTTGGTACTACGGTTGGTGGTATCATTACTATCTTTTTGTCGTTATTAATGGTAGGTTTAGCCATTATCTTTTCGGCGATGATTTCTTCTGTAACCTCATCTTTTGAAGAAGAAGTTAATATTTCTGCTTATGTTGCAGATGAGGCTACCGATGACCAAATTAACGAATTTAATGAATATTTAGATTCACAAAAAAATCCTGAAGGAAACATTTCTAGTTATCAATTTTTGACTAAAGAACAAGCTCTAGAAAAATTTTCTAATAGCATGTCAAAAAGCTCAGAAATCGTAGACCAGCTTGATGGCAATCCTCTTCCTCGCACCTACATTATTGAAATGTATGATACGCAAAAAGTTGAACAAACTGCAAATAACATTTTAGAAAATGAGGCATTTCTTAAAATATGCGACAGCAAAGATAAACCGACTGAGTCTGTAAGTTACGGTCAAGATACTGTTAAAAGGCTATTTACAACGATTAATATTATTAGGTATGCATGTATCTTTGTTATTATTTTGCTTATATTTATCTCACTTGTTTTCTTAAACAATACGATTAGACTTGCGATTTTAGCACGTCGCAAAGAGATTTCTATTATGCGCTTAGTAGGTGCATCTAATGGTTTTATTCGCGGTCCCTTTATTATGGAAGGCGCTCTGCAAGCCTTGGTTGCAGCAATTTTAGCAATCATTGTTTTAGCAATATTAAGTGCTACGGTTATTCCTGGTATATCAAATATGGTTTCATTTATGAATATGACAGTTGAACCAGGCGTTTATACTATGACTTATTTAATTTTAGTTGTTGCTGGCATTATTGTTGGTGCACTGGGTTCTATTATTGCAATGAGAAGGTACTTAAAAGTCTAGTTAATATTAATGGCTACCGCACTATCACATATCAACACTACAAAACGCAACTTTAGCCCTAGTGTTCGTAAAGTTGATGCTAAGGTTTTTAAAAACGAGCAAAAGGCACAAAAAAAGCAATTTGCGCATGCTAATAATGCGTCCAAAGTTAATAATGCGTCCAAAGCTAGCTCAAAACCGCGTAGAATTAAGAATAAAAATATTAAAGAAATCCGTCAAGAGAATAAATCAAAAGCAGAAAAAAAACGCCCTTCATTAGGGGATGTTGGGGTATTTAATTTTATTGTTAGTATTCCAATTGGAATAAAAATTTTGATTGCTAGTTTAATTGTAATCGTTTTAGCATGTGTAATTTTGTACCCCTCTTTGCAAATTTATTATAAAACTTATCGAGATATTCAGTATCGCGAATCTGTTTTGGCTGCATACAATGATAGAAATGCTAAAGTTAGGGTAGATAACGAAGTTTTAAATACCCCGGAAGGTATTCAAGATCAGGCTAGGCGTGAACTTAATTATGTTGGTTCTGGAGAGCAATCCGTAAGTATTACAAATGTTAGTGACTATGGCTCTTATTATGGTGGTGTACCAAATCAGGTCGATGAAACTTCCATTAATCCTCCTAATGATTGGTATTACAACATATTAGATACAATTTTTTTTGTAAATAGGTAAATTAATGATAGGATATTTAATGTCAATTTTGGGGGTGTGGCGGAACTGGCAGACGCAACGGACTTAAAATCCGTCGAGTACTCCTCGTGTGGGTTCGAGTCCCTCCACCCCTACCATTTTTATCATGAATAGTTCTCTGTTTGAAAAATACTTAAAAGACAATATCTTCAGCACAAATATTGAGTTTTGTAGTTATTATAAAGAAATAGAAAATGATGATATTAATAGATACCTATATACACCACTTTTGCATCATGCAAGTAATGGCGGGAAAAGACACAGACCACTTGCATGTATTTTAGCTTGCTTAGCTGTTGGTGGCGACCCAAATAATGCAAAAGGTGTTGCTTATGCCATTGAGCATTTTCATACTGCTGCTCTCTTACATGACGATATAGAAGACAATGCCAAGACCCGTAGAAACAAACCTTGTTTTCATGTTGTTGACGGAGTCCCGCTTGCAATTAATGCTGGAGATTATTCTTTAACAATTACTTCTTCTACGATAATTGACGACCCACATCTTACAGATACGCAAAAAGTTTTTTGTGTTAGCGAGGTTTCTAAAATGTCAAGGGCCACAATAGAAGGCCAAGCTTTAGATATTGGTTGGTCAAGGGATGAGCGGTATGATTTAACAATACAAGATTATGTTCTTATGGCGCGCTTAAAAACTGCTTATTATTCAGGTGCTGTACCTCTTGCACTTGGAGCTTACGTTGGAGGAGGAACTCATGAACAAATTGAAGCCTTCAGAACCTATGGCTTAGACTGTGGACTTGCTTTTCAGATTCAAGATGATTTATTAAATTTAGTTGGAGAAAAAGAGTCAAAGGACAAAGATTTTAGGCTTGATATTACTGAAGGGAAACGCACGCTTATTGTTCTGCATGCACTATCTTGCGCTACTGATGAAGACAAAGCGGAGCTTTTAAAAATCTTAAAAGCCCATACAGATGATGAAGCGTTGCTTGCTAGAGCGGTTGATATTATGCAAAGATGTGGCTCTATAGATTTCGCACGTCAATATGCCATAAATCTTTCTGAAAAATCAATAAACTTAATTAAATCAACGATTCCAGATTCTAAATATCGCAAAATTTTATTATCTATGGCTAGTTATTTTGTTCAAAGGATTTCTTAAGAAGGTTTAATTGCGTACTATTAAATTTAAAGATAAAGGCAAAGAAGTGCTGGACCTACAAATACGTCTAAAAAGGCTTGGCTATGGTCTTAAGGCAGATGGTCTATATTTAGAAGACACTAAACATGCAGTACAAGACTTTAAAGCTCAACACAATCTTGGTGAGAATTGCGATGTAGATTTTAAGGTTTGGTCAGCCTTGGTTGATGCTAATTTTTCTTTAGGCGAACGTAATTTATATTTAACTATTCCACATTTTCATGGTGCAGATGTTGCCGAGCTGCAAAAGGCTTTAAGTTTTTTAGGGTTTTTTAACGATAAGACAGATGGAATTTTTGGTGCTCAAACAGAAACAGCGCTAAGAAAATTTCAAAGCGACATGCACCTTATTTCTGATGGGGTATGTGGTTTAAACACTTTCGAAGCACTAGAGAGCACTCGTGTTAGATGGCAAAATGCTCATTCAAACGAGCAAAATCTAGATTGTCAAGATGATCTAGAACGCAAAAAAAGTCTTGAATTTGAAGTTGTTGATAATATTAGTGCCTGCGTTTATGGTTTAGATGATTTTTCTTTTGATATCGCCCAAAGAATTGGTAATTTATCTAAAGCAAGAAGTTTGGATACAAAGATAGTCTGTGCATCTTCTGCTCAGCTAACTCCGGCTTCTAATGCTTTTCTTGTTGGTATTGGCCTTGATAAATCTTTTGATGGTGAAAACTGTATTTCTTTGAATTTTGATAATTTTGAGCTGTTTTGTAACAGGCTTAAGTTTTATTTATCAATGTTAGAAAAGCAAAATAAACGTATTTATATAAGCATTGATAATAAAGCTTTT
>JAKSUU010000058.1 GCA_024408695.1 Coriobacteriales bacterium
TTTGTGCGGATTTGGGCTGTTCAACTGGTGGTTTTACTCAGTGTCTTTTGCAATCTGGTGCAAAAAGTGTTTCTGCTGTTGATGTTGGCTACGGGCAGTTTGATTATTCTCTTAGGCAAAATCCAAAGGTAAAACTTTTTGAACGCACCAATGTTCGTAATGTTGATGCTGACGAAATTGGCGGACCGTTTGACCTTGTAGTTGGAGATTTGTCTTTTATTTCACTTTGTGTTGTTTTGCCCAAAGTTTCTCAATTTTTAAAAAAAAGTGCAGAATCAGTTTTGCTAATCAAACCTCAATTTGAACTTGATTCTACATATATAGATGAGGGTGGCATTGTCACCAATCTAGATTATCACCTTCTTGCAATTAATGCTGTTTTAGAGTGTGCGAGTGAAAATGGTTTTGAAATTTTAGGTTTAACTAGGTCAAGCATTAAAGGCGCCAAGGGCAATATAGAATATTTAGCTCACTTGCAAAATGATGACAATGCATGCTTAAAGCATCCAAGTTTTGACGAAAAGCAAATTTCTGCTATTGTAAAAGGTAGCTTATGAATGGATTAATTACAAAAATATTAATTGTTAGTCATCCCAAAAAGGAAATTTTGGATGCTTCGCAATCGCTCGCCGCTCGCTTAAACATTGCCGGATTTGAAACCCATATTATTGCAAATTTTGATGATGAGCTTGATGTAAGTTTAGATGAAATTGCGCTTTGTATTTCGATGGGTGGAGATGGCACCATTCTTCGTGCTGCTCGACTTCTTCATTTTGGAAACTGCACCATACTTCCTCTTGGTCATGGTCATCTTTCATTTTTAGCTTGTCCAAAAGACGGAAAAGATGAAATTGAATTAATCGCAGATTGTCTTTCTGGCGAGGTGCCTACATATAATCCGCATCTATTATATCTTCAAATATTTAATGACAGCAATGATCAATCAGATTTTTATGCATTGAATGATTTTTCAATTACTCGTGAAAATAATGCTCAGGTTTTACGTTTTAAATATTATTTTAATGATACTTTTGTTCAAGAATCAATTGCTGACGGCTTTGTTGTTTCAACAGCTCTTGGGTCAACAGGTTATGGGTTGTCAAGCGGAGGGCCAATTATAAATCCAACAAATAATGGATTTGTATTTAATCAAATAGCTCCTCATACTCTTGCAAATCGTGCTATTGTTACAGGTCCTAGTGATGTACTTACTGTTGCTTTCGATAAATCAAGCGCATGCAATGCCCAGCTTTCGATTGATGGCAGAGTTTTTGAACATGGCTGTATACATAATATAGTTGTTCAAAAATGCCAGTGCGAGCTTAAGTTAGCTCGTCCGTCATATGATTTTTACGATAAGGTAAGAAATTCATTTTTTTAAGGGAAAGCTATGGAAGATTTTAAGGTAAATTCTGGCACGAATATTGTGGATGCACTTGCAAATTCGCAAGCAGTTTTAGTAAGCACAGATACGGTTTTTGGACTTTGTGCCCTTGCAAATACCAGGGGAGAGAAAAAGATTTTTCCATTTTTAGTTTATAAAATGGACCAAGTTGAAAAATATGGTCGCGTCATTAAACCATATGTTTATGACCTTGTCAAACAATATTGGCCTGGAGCACTTACGATTGTTCTAAATGCTTCGGATTATTCAATCGACAGAAAACTCTGTGATGCAAATAAAACAATTGCAATGCGTATGCCTGCCGACAATTTTTGCTTTTCGTTTTTGAATATGTTAAATAGTAATATTGTTTGCACGTCTGCTAATGTGTCAGGACAGGTTGCTCCTGCGAAGGTAAGCGACATTGATGAGCGTTTTTTAGCTTTACCACATCAAGAATTATATGATTGTAAATTGGGTGTTGCATCAACTGTTGTTGATTGTACAGGCGCTGAGCCAAAAATTTTACGTGAGGGTGCAATAAAGTTATAAATTTTAGTAAACAATATACACACGATTAGGGGAATAATGAAAATTGTAATTGCAAGCGATCACGGCGGATTTGAGCAAAAAGAACAACTCAAAGAATGGTTAGATTCTCAAGATCTAGATGTTGTTGATTCTGGATGCTATTCAAATGAAAGTGTCGATTATCCAGATTTTGCTAAGCATGCATGCGAAAGAGTAGTTAATGGGCAGTGTGACTTTGGTATTTTAGTGTGTGGAACCGGCATTGGTATGGCGATTGCAGCAAATAAAGTTGATGGAATACGTGCTGCAAACTGCGTTAGAGCAGACTTTGCGCAGCTGTCTCGCGAGCACAATAATGCAAATGTTCTTACGCTATCTGGTCGTTTTGTTGATCTTGAAACAAACAAGGAAATTGCTGACGCATTTTTAAATACGGATTTTGCTGGCGATCGACACGAACGCCGAGTAAACAAAATTATGGCTTTAGAGGAAGATGACTAATTGAGCTTGAGGCGCGAATGAGTGTTTCTTATTATGGTGAGTGTAACTTGCAACTAAACATGTTTATGAAACATGATAACTAAACATGTTTATGAAACATGATAACTAAACATGTATTTACTTTTTAGGAGTAATAATGTCTGATGATTTAAAAAATTACATACGCCCTAGTTGGGATGAATACTTTTTCTCAATCGTAAATGAAATTGAAACTCGTTCAACTTGCATTCGTCGCCATGTTGGGGCTCTTTTAGTCAAAGATAAACGTATTATTGCATCGGGTTATAATGGCTGCCCAACAGGTCTTTCCCATTGCAGTGACGTTGGCTGCATTCGTGAAAAACTTGGAATTCCATCTGGTCAGCAGCACGAACTTTGTCGTGGCGTTCATGCAGAGCAAAACGCAATTACTCAGGCTGCGCGCTATGGTGTTTCAATTGATGGGGCAACTCTTTATTGCAATACGCAACCTTGTACACAGTGCACAAAGATGCTTATAAACGCTGGTGTTAAAGAGATTGTTTTTAAAAATCCATACCCAGATAAGCTCGCGCAAGAGCTTTTGGCCGAAAGTGACATTATCGTTCGTCAACTCTAATCCGCAACACTTGGGGTCGGTAACCTTACTGTTGCAGGTTGCCGTAAATCATGTGTCGCCAGTTTTGCAACACTAAGGTTACCGTCCCCAGGTGTTGAAAACCGTTAAAAAATCTTCAAATAATTTTTTTCTTTTATAACTCATTTTTGTATATACTAATAATGCTTTAATTAGAAAAAGTTTTAACTGATTGTGCAAATTGTAGTCATTCTATTAGCAGTTATTATTGGAATTATTGGGGCTTTACCTTTTATAATTGCAAGAAAATTACAAAGAAAGACTCGAGCTAAGTCAACAGGAGGTCTGTTAGGCTGGTTTTTTTTCGCAATCATTATTTCTTTTGTAGTCATTTTTGGGGCTGTGATTGCATGTAAATTTATTCTTGCGGGCATGATCCCAGATGAAGGCGAAGCTAAAACTTTAACGCTAATTTTTGCATGTGTAGCCATAGGAGTTTGGCTATTAGGCGTTTTTGTTTTTGGATTAATTATTCCAAAAATTAAAGACAGGAAAGGATAAGTTTTATGAACTTTACTGGAGATCCCTTATCGGATATTTCGGCGCCAATCGAGGAGCTATCTACCTCTTTGCGCTCTCCTGGTCATGTTATTGACTTTGGTAATGGAGTTTATCTAACACCTTACATCTTTTGGTTAATTATTGTTTTGTTGCTCGTTTGCATTGGTGTAACTATGTGTGTAAAAAAGGTTACGCTTGTTCCAAAAAATAAATTTGCGGGGCTCGTTGAATACGGCTATGATGCAGTTCGTCGCAACATGGGGCAGGAAGGTGTAGGTCATGGCTACGAAAAACACCTACCTTTCTTAGCATCCTTATTTTTCTTTGTATTGTTCGCAAATATTGTTGGGCTGGTGCCATCGTTTAGAACGCCAACTGGCACTTTATCGGTTACCTGGGCACTCGCCCTTGTTTCTTTCATATATTTTAATGTCTATGGATTTAAAGTAAAAGGTGCCTGGGGTTATATTAAATCTATCGCGCCAAAAGGCTTGCCAGCGCCACTCGTCCCAATCATTTGGGTTTTTGAATTTGTATCACTTATCTTGAGACTCTTAACACTGGCCGTTCGTCTTTATGGTAATATGTTCGCAGGTCATATGATCCTCGGAATTTTTGCTATTATGACGCAAGCATTTTTGATCGATGCTTTTGTTGGTGCCGCTCCATTGCTTGCTCTACCAGCTGTTATTTGGTTCTTATTCTTAGTTTTAATGTATGCGCTCGAATGCTTAGTTGCATTCTTGCAAGCCTATGTATTTACGATACTGTCGGCGGTATATATTGGTCTTGCCCAGTCGGAGCACTAGCAAGGCCACGGTTGTGTTAACTGCACTTGCTAAGTGGTTGCAAAAATCGCAAGGCACAAGGTGATTGCAATAACACGACCTAAAGTTTTGGTTACAAATTGACATGGGGTCAATTGTAATATAAGTAAAGTCAATTAAAGTTGACAAGTTTTTAAGGAGGAAAAATTGGAAACTGTATTTGTTATTTCGGCTCTTAAGGTAGTCGGCTATGGTCTAGGTGCAATAGGCCCTGGCGTTGGTCTTGGTCTTTGCGGTCACGGCCTTTGCGTTGGTTCTGCTCGTCAACCAGAAATGGCAGGCAAATTATTCACTAACGCTCTTATTTTCGGCGCTATGTCTGAAGCTTTAGCGCTTATCGGTTTCGTTCTTACCTTTATTTTCTAATAGGGTTAATCCTTATTGAAAGCAGGTGAATTAAGTGAAACCAAAAAATAACAAAAAACATATTAGTTTTGCGTTATTGCTAACTTCTATTTGTGCGTTTATGCTTGCCGTTCCAGCATTTGCATTTGCTGAAGAAGAAAAAAGTGGCGTAGAGGTGCTCCTTCCAGATATGAACGAGTTCATCCCTATGCTTATTGCTTTTGCACTCATTGATTTTATTCTATGGAAATTTGGCGGGAAAGTTTTAGACAATATTATTGTTAAGCGCGAAGATAAGAGTAAAAAAGATGTTGAAGACGCAGAAAACAAGAGTATCGAAAGCAAACGCACACTCGATGAGTATAAAAAACAACTCGACAATGCTAAAGCAGAAGCCGATGACATCGTTATGCAAGCTAAACTTTCTGCACAACGTCTTACAGAAGACATGAAAAAACAAGCAGAAGCCCAGGCTGAGCAAATTGTTTCAAAGGCTCGTGCAAGCATCGAAGCAGAAAAACAAGCTGCAATCAGCGAATTACAAGCTTCTGTTGCAAACTTTAGCGTTGACGTTGCAAGTAAGATTCTCGATGAAGATTTTAGCGATGATGATCACAGAAAACTAATAGAGCGTTGCGTAGAAAAGGCAGGTAAAATAGATGCCTAAGTCACGCACTCTTATAAAGAATGAAGTAAGCACTTACGCTCAATTTTTGCTAGATAATGCAAAGGACAGCGACAACAAGTTTGAACTTGCTGGTCAAATTAAGCAGGCGAATGCAATTATTTTTGGACATCCAAAATTACGTCACTCGCTTGGCGACACAGCAGTTGACTTAGAATTGCGTCTTAACGCAATAAAAGACATCTTTAAGGATTTTGATCCAAATTTGATTTCTTTATATTGCGTTATTGTTGAGCGCGATGAATTAGACATTTTGCATAGAATTGCCAATGCTTACAACGAGCTCGTAGAAAAAGATTTAAATATTGTTATTTTAGATGTTATTACAGCCGTTGAGTTAGATGACAATTTACGCAAGATGATAATCGACAAATATAGCGCTTATTTTGGAAAAGACGTACGTTTGCGCGAAAGTATTGATCCAAAGATTCTTGGAGGAATTATTCTTGGCGCTCATGGCAAACGTATTGATCTTTCAATTTCTTCAAAATTAGAACAAACACGCACGTGTTTATCGACTGTTACTGGCGGAGGTGAAAATTAATGGCAGAAATTGACGCTAAAGCCA
Organism: Coriobacteriales bacterium; assembly: GCA_024408695.1. Taxonomy (GTDB): domain Bacteria; phylum Actinomycetota; class Coriobacteriia; order Coriobacteriales; family QAMH01; genus JAKSUU01. Next base: position 5,959 of record JAKSUU010000058.1, read on the forward strand.
TAGAAGATGCCTTAAAAAATCAATTAAATAATTTGACTGAAGATGTTTCGTCAAAAGAGGTTGGTACTGTTATCCAGGTAGGTGATGGTATTGCAAGAATTGATGGTCTAAAAGGCGCTATGGCAGGTGAGCTATTAGAGTTTATTTCTTCCGAAGGAAAAACTGTTTATGGTCTCGCACAAAACTTAGAAGACGAAGAAGTCGGTGCCGTTTTACTTGGTGATGTTGATACCATTAAAGAAAATGACGAAGTTCGCACTACTGGCCGTATCGTAGAAGTTCCTTCTGGCAAGGCACTTTTAGGTCGTGTAGTTAATCCTTTAGGTATTCCATTAGCTGGCAAAGGTCCAATTGAGGCAGAAGGCTATCGACCTGTTGAATTTAGGGCTCCTGGCGTTATTGAACGTAAACCAGTTCATGAACCTGTTCAAACTGGTCTTTTAGCTGTAGATTCAATGATTCCTATTGGACGCGGACAACGTGAATTAATTATTGGCGATCGTCAAACTGGTAAAACTGCAATTGGTGTAGACACAATTATCAACCAAAAAGGTCAAGATATGATTTGTGTTTATGTCGCTGTTGGTCAAAAGGCATCAACTGTCCGGTCGCAAGTAGGAACTTTACGGCGTTTAG
>JAKSUU010000059.1 GCA_024408695.1 Coriobacteriales bacterium
TATGTCAATGTCAGCAGCTGCGGGATTATATCAGTCACTTGTAGGCTTTGTTCTTGTTAATTTGCGGACAAAAGATACACGTTATTACACTTGCAGCGGTGCGACCGAAAGTTCTGCGATGTCTTCGGCCGAAGGTCAAGTTCAACAGATGAAATATAAGGCGACATCTCCGCTTTTGTTAAATATTGCTGATCGCCCTACTTATTTCTTGTCTTTGAAAGATGATGCGGGTTTAGTAAAAATGTATGCCTACATTGATGTTCAACAATATCAAATTGTTGGTACAGGTTCAACCGTTGCAGACGCTCAAAAGAATTATGTCATGGCTTTAGCTTCTAGTAGCGATGTTAAGATAGATTCTGCAAAATTAAGTGGCGTTGCAGACAAAGACAGTTTTATTGAGGCCGAAATTACAGATATTCAGTCTGTTGTTATAGATGGCAATACATATTTTTATTTGACTTTAAAGGATAAGGTGACAATTTATACTTGCCCAGCTACATTAAATGCAAGGTTACCTTTCTTAAAGGCTGGAAATTCTATTAAGATTTCAACAAGTGCTGAAAAAGATGGGGTTGCCGAGATCAGCACATTAGAAGTTCTTTAACAAATGCACTTGCATATCACTATGATTTATATTAGAAATCTAACTAAGGTAAGGTATGTCGCAAAAAAACGCTAAGAATTTTTTAGTCATTTTTATTTTTCAAAAGTGAAAAATACTAAAAATTCCTTAGCACTTAAAAGTTAATGCTACGCATATTTTATAGTTTTGGAGCTTCCTCAAATAGAATATTAATCTTTTTACTTATTAAATTATTTGCCATAATTGCATTATCAATAATTATGGCTTTTTTATAGCACGCCTGAGCACAAAGTTTGCAATTACAACAAAGACTTGCATTAAATTCAAGCCTGCCTTTAATTGAATTTTCGGACCGATTATATTTTAACGCATTAGTCGGACAGGCAAATCCGCAGTCTCCGCAATAGTTGCACAAAGATTCATCTATATTTATAGAGGCCCAAAATTTGGTTTTTATAGTTTTGTCTTCTTCAATTTGACCAATGGCAGGTAAAAGATTTAGCAACTTTGAACTTAAAGTTTTACCGTCTTCAATTTTTACGCTGGCATCTACGCTAATTACATCTGAACTTTTTTTATTTTCGTCAAAAAGTGTGCTTACCTTAGATGTTACAAAGGTTGCTGCATCGCGCCCGGCTTGTTCAAAAGATTCTCTTCTGCTTGCATTGTAAGTAGCGTTTGCTTGTTTTTCTTTTGATTTCTTTTCTTTAGATTTTGAGCCATCATTATTTATTTTTTTTAAACTTATCGGAACATAGTCAAAAATAACTAATTCCATTTTAATATTCCACAAATCTAGCAAAACTTTTGATCGCTGCACGACTGATAAAAACTGCAAATTAGCCGTGACATTTTCATTACTTTTTTTCTGCCCAAGCCAGTCGGCTTTAACAAGCATCTCGCAGTTATAACAAAGGTAACTATCATCATTTTTAGCACAAATTAAACCGAGTTGTTCAACGCCGAGTGCTTTTAATCCGCAGATTAAGTATTCATCAATATAGTTAAGGCAGGGAATAACAAGACATTTTTGTGTATCAATATTATATTCTTTAGCAATCATGCTACAAACAAATAAAACCAGACCCCCACTTTTATCAGCAAATTTTTTGGCTTTTTTAACAATTTCATTTCTATTAGGATTTATGCAGCTTAAAGCTGATGTTGGACAAGCGCTAACGCAGCTTGCACAATTTGTGCATATAGTATTTTTAATTTGGAAGTGTCCAAAGTCAACTTCAATAGCAGCTTGCGGGCAAGTGTTTTTGCACAAATTGCACTTTGCGTGCACATTTCTTAAATTTATACACCGTTCATATTCAACAGCAATATTACTTTTTGATATGCTGTTTGCAATGTTTTCTATGGTATCAATTTTTGCCATTTTTAAAGTATAGCATTAAATGTAATGTAAAATGTTAGCAAGGGTTATTGCCATGTTAGGTTTTTATGAAAAAGAAATTTAATTATTTTGATGCTTTTGTTGAAGTTTCAAAGAACGCAATTGAACTCGCAAAGATTCTTTTGCAATATTTTGAAAAAAATTTGGAAATTAAAAAAGACCCTGAACGCCACGCAAGTGTTGAGCATGCTCGAGAACGTTACATGGAGGCACACAAAATCGAAAATGAGTGCGATAAAATCAAACACGACATAATCACTGCTCTTAATGCAGATTTTGTAACTCCAATAGAGCGCGAAGACATTATTTCTCTTTCTAACGAACTCGACGAAGTTGTTGATGATCTTGATGCAATTTTAATGCGTATGTATGTGTACAATGTTCATTATGTGACAGATGCTTGCGTTGACATGATGCGAACAGTTGTAAAAGCTACAGAGGCTCTTTACGATGCCTGTGTTGAATTTCCAAATTTCAAAAAATCAAAAATCTTACGTAGCCTTATTGTTAAAGTAAATGATGCAGAAGAAGAGGGCGACAAAATCTTTATTGAAGCCATGCACGACAATTACTCGCGCAATACAGATGCTTCAAATATTTCCGAAATTGTTGGTATTGGTTCTTTGCTTACTGCTCTTGAAAAATCTATAAATTCCTGCGAGCACATCGCCGACATGATGACCGGCGTTGTAGTCAAAAATAATTAGCGCAACAGTTCGGGACGGTAACCTGCAACAGTTCAGGACGGTAACCTGCAACACCAGGGTTACTGTCCCCAACTGTTGCAAATTCCTTCTTCAAAAATATTAAATTTACGATAAAATAGTATTACTTTATTAGATGAGCCGCGATAATTTTGCGATTTGACTAAAAAGAAGCGGGCGTGGCGGAACGGCAGACGCGCTAGATTTAGGTTCTAGTAAGCTTTGTGCTTGTGGTGGTTCAAATCCACTCGCCCGCACCAAATTGCACGGTTTTCGGCAGGCCCGAACCAAACTGCACGGTTTTCGGCAGGCCCGCACTAGACTTCACAATTCCTATGAAGTCGCAATCGTAGCCCTTGTTCTTTAGGAGTTCCTCATGACAAAAATTCAACAAATGTTAAAAGAATTATCAGATGATAATTATGCAAAGTTTCAAGCAAAACTCACACCTACAATAGATCCAAAACTTTTTATTGGAGTTCGAGTTCCAAAAGTTCGCAAACTCGCCAAAGAAATAAAAGATACAAAACTTGCACAAAATTTCATCACAAAACTTCCTCATAAATACTATGACGAAAACATGCTCCACGGTCTTTTGCTTAGCGAAATCAAAGATTACGACGAATGCATCAAAGCAGTTGATTTATTCTTGCCATATGTGGATAATTGGGCAGTTTGTGACATCATGTCTCCCAAAATTTTTAAAAAAAATCGTCAGGCTCTTATTAAAAAAATCCCAGAATGGATTTCTTCAAACGCTACATATACTTGCCGTTTTGGCATAGAAATGCTCATGTCTCATTATTTAGATGAAGACTTTAAGTCTAGCTATTTACGCCTTCCTGCAAAGGTAAAAAGCAATGAATATTATGTAAACATGATGATTGCCTGGTTTTTTGCAACAGCATTAGCAAAACAATGGGAAGCAACAATTCCCTACATCGAAAAGAAAAAGTTGCCTGTTTGGGTTCACAACAAAACAATTCAAAAAGCAATCGAAAGTTATCGTATTACCGATGAACAAAAGAATTATTTGCGCACATTTAAAATAAAATAGTCTTAAAACCTTAGCTAATTTATAATTAATATCAAGTTAAATTAGTTAATATAGATTTTGACATTAGATTTTTCAACAACTTTAAACTTTGTATGCTTTGTGCTGACTATTGTAGCATTCATTTTTGGTGCAATCAAGCTTTTTAATCGCAATGTTCCTATTTATTTTAGAATTTGCGTGTGCGCCGTTGGATGCTATGCGCTTGGTGGCCTTTCCGAATGCGTTTATGCAATTTGCACAGGTGAATTTACGGCAGATGTTAGCATAAGTATGCTTGGGCTTTTTGGTTGTCTTTTTTTTATGATTTCGGCAAATCTTGAGGGCGACAAAATTGACAAGCGCGAAGAGCTCAAAATCCACTATAAAAAGCACGATCTATTTGCCTATATTGCACCTGCGATTTTAGGCGTCGCGCTTATTTACATGATTTATGTTGCTAAAGACCAGGTAACATTATCCAAAATTATCTTTTTAACAATTGTCTATATACCAATTTTGCCCGCATCTTTTTTGTCGCTTTTATATTTGGTTCGTCCAAGCGACGCAGTTAAAATTTACAAATATACTAAACTTTCAAATTTGTTCATTTTGCTATTTTGCATTTTGAGCGTGGCAGATCTTTATCTTTTGATAAATCAGATGTGGGATGCATCAAGCATATGTTCGCTTGTCTGCGTGCTTGCGCTTTGTGCACTTATGTATTCGTGTTGTCGTGGTGCCAAAGGTTGGAAGTCAATCTCAAGGGAAGATTTGGCTGTTCCTGCAGATACCGATGATGGTGCTAAAGAGGAAAGTGCAGCAAATTGTCAAGCTGGCCCTGCCGTAGCGAAACCAAACACGAAAAGTAATATAGAGGAAAGTGCATAATGGAAAACCTAAACCTTTTCATATTTATTGCCATTATGGCTCCTCTTACCATGATGCTTTTTGTTTTTCATGGAAAATATAAGGTGATTTTGGGATACGCGATGGCTGGCATTTATATCTGCATGCTGGCTGGCGAGGTCAATGCATTAATTCTAAATAACGCGGATTTTGGATATATATATTTAACGCAAAACATTTCTCCTCTTACAGAAGAATTTCTAAAGTGCATTCCAATATTCTTGCTCGCTTTTTTGTTTAAACCATCTAGGCAATTTGTCATTGAATGCGCGCTTGCGCTGGGCATTGGCTTTGCATTAATGGAAAACGTTGCTGTTTTGTTTAGCAGTGGGGAAGGTGTAACAATTATCACCGCCTTATTTAGAGGATTTGGCGCAGGTATGATGCATGGCATCTGCGCTTTGTTTATTGGTCTTGGTGCCGAAATCTTGCAACGAAAACGTCGTATTTTGGTCCCCGGCATACTCGGCACGCTTAGCGTTGCAATAATTTATCACAGCATTTACAATACAATTATTTCATCTGATTTTATGATGTTTGGCATTGCTTTGCCACTCATTACATTTATTCCCTTGCTTTTTATTATGCGCAAGCAGATGAAAAAGTAAAAATTTTCTGCATAATTTATACTAATTTTTATGCAGAAAAAAATTTAATCCAAATAATTCTCATAAATATACTTTAAAATAATTGGCAAGTATTAGGCAGATTACCTAAGACTTTGTCGAATTCTATGACCCATTTGCCATTGGGTTCCAACGGGGGTTTCTTGCGGCGACATTTTGTCTTTGGTATTTGTAGAAAGGAGTCAACATGGAAAATGTTGAATCTAAAGGCGCAGGTGTCATCCGCATTAAAATGGATGAATCTGTTTGCCAAGGTTGCCGAACTTGCGAAAGCGTATGTTCGGTTTTTCACACGGGAGCTACAAATCCAACAACTTCTGGCATTAAAATTCTTCAACCAAAAACAGGCGAATATACTGCAAATATTTGCAAGCACTGTTTTGATGCTCCTTGTGCAAAAGCATGCCCTAAGGGCGCAATTGTTTACAACGAATATAGCTATGTTTATGAAGTCACGGACGACTGCACAGGTTGCGGTGCTTGCGCAAAAGCATGTCCTTTTGATGCAATCATGATTTCTGACGCAGCAGCAGGCGCAAAAAAAGCTTACAAGTGCGATTTTTGCGGTGGAAAACCTGCATGCATCGAAGCTTGTCCACGTACGGCACTTAGCTGGTAGAAGGGAGCAAACAATGGATATGAAGGCATATATGAACTGTATCGTCCGCGTTAATCTCGAAACGGGCGAAATCGAAAAACAGCCCCTTGTCGAAGAATATTTAACTAAGTATCTTGGTGGCGAAGGTTATGGTATGGCTTTACTTTGGAACGAAGTTCCTGCAAACGTTGGCGCTCTCGACCCAGGTAACGTACTAAGTTTTAATACTGGCCCATTAACAGCAACTCCTACTCCATCCTCTTCACGTACTGCGATTTGTGCAATTTCTCCTGCAACAAATTCAATTGGTGCTTCAAGCATTGGCAGCCACTGGGGAGCAGAACTTAAATTTGCTGGTTACGACACAGTAGCATTTGTTGGTAAGGCAGACAAACCAGTTTATCTTTTTATTGACAATGATACAATCGAACTTCGCGATGCAACAAAGTTCTGGGGAATGGATGCACGCGAAACCCAAACTGCAATTAAGGCAGAAACAGGCGAGGACTTTCAGGTTTGTTGTATTGGTCAAGCTGGTGAAAAATTATCATATATGGCAGGTATCGTTAACGATGCAGGTCGTATTGCAGCAAGATCTGGTCTTGGTGCTGTTATGGGTTCTAAAAACCTTAAAGCTTTAGTACTTGCTGGTACCAAACCAATCCCAGTTGCAGATCCAGAAAAAATTAAAGAT
>JAKSUU010000006.1 GCA_024408695.1 Coriobacteriales bacterium
GCAGGATTGCTATGTGCAGGATTGCTATTCGAAGAAACTGTGCTCGCACCCGGATTAGAATCAGTAGTGTTTTTTTGGACGCTCGCATCAGTTTGCTCGAATTTAATTCCACATCCCCTACAAAACTTATCATTCGGTAAAACTTTAGCGCCACATTTTGTGCAAAATTTCATAATATTACTCCTAAATTTTTATCTTTTTTTCAGGCTTGAATTTTATAACCATGAAACAAAAATAATAATAGCAAACAACTCAAAATTTTTAGATATTGCCTAAATGCATTCGGTGACTCTTTGCTTTTACTAAAAACCATACTCTTCGACCTGCCAATTGGTACAAAACATATCAGGTATTATTTGTACCACTAATATCTAAAACTCATTTCTGAGTTATCCTCGACACGACCATCTGAATAAACAATTACATCAGCTAGGTTCCAATCTGGGTAATTTGGACCTTTACTATAATAAAGATGTACGTAATAAGCCCCATTATTATGCCCCATAACTTCAGCTCCGTACCCATCTCCACCATAAGTTTTACCTTTGCCTACATAATATTCAATCGCAAGTTTAATCGCTGCATCTTCGCTGTTTACCTTATTTTTTGCAGCTTCTTCTGCTTTTCTTTTTTCCTCTTCTTCCTTAGCAATGCGTTCTTTTTCTGCCGTCACCGCATCATCTCGCACTTTAACTGTTGCCTCTTTACATTCATCTGCGTTAATAGGACAATTTTTATCGGACTTTGCATATTCGTAAGCAACATTAATCTCTTCATCACTTACCTCTAAACAATTCTTTTTTGTGTATGTAAATTTTTGCTCAGCTAAAACAACGCATTTCTCCCCGGCTTTAAGTGATTCTTCAACTTTTAAATCGCAAGTATTCCCAGGGCATGCATAAATAGAGCCGTTTTTACAAAGCGGAGAAGCCGGAAAAGACAAACTATATTCTCCCTTACAAAGTGCAAAACCACCATCTTTACTACTCATATATTTAACTTCATTTACTTCTTTATTGTCGAGGTCTTTGCCTTTTACTTCAATTGGAATGCGTGAACTGTTGTCCTGGTCAAAGTCATCAAGTTCAACCTGGATTTCTATAAAATGTGGTTCGTGTAGCTGCTTATTTTGAAACCATATAAAAAACATAAATCCAGCAACAATTAAAATCGCTGCAATAACACATATGCAAATAATAACTGTCTTTTTCTTCTTTTTTTCATTCATAATAAAATCCTAAAATTTTGGTACAAAAAATATCAGGTAAGTTTTGTACCAAATTACCAGTCTGAAATTTAACATAAAGTTATTTTACAGAAAAAGTCTAAAATTAACTATATGGAAAATGCAAACGACATACTAATTTTCGATTTAGATGGCACAATTGCCAACACAGAAAAATACCACTGGATTGCACACAACCAAGTAGTCGATAAATTTGAAATTCATTTTGATGACGATGATGTACGACGCTATGTTGGACGCAATGACATGCAAATTTATGATATGATTTGCGCTGATTATAATTTGGACATTGATAAGGACAAAGCAATTCAAGAAAAAATTGATGCTTTTATTGCACTTGCAAAACAACACAATTTGCAACCATATAAAAATATTTTAGAAATTATTCAGACATCCACACTCGATAAATACATATTGACCTCACAAAACTCAACCATTTTGAATTTTTTGATTGACAAATGGAATCTGCGTCAATATTTCAAAAAAATAATTTCGATTGATAAAACAAACTTAAGCAAATTAGATGTTATTAAAAATTTTGCTCAACAAAACTTTCGACCAACAATTTATGAGGATAGCCCAAGGGTTATCTTTGAACTAAACGATGCAGGTTACGATTGTATCGCAGTGCTAGGGCCGTTTAATAGAGATGAATTAAAAGATTATCCTAATTGGATTGATCCACGATAATTGGCAAATCTTTATAACTCGATATCTTTATCGAATTTAGTCTATCTATCAATTCTTTCTCGTTTCTAATTGCACATTTCTGTTGAATGATGTTTACAAAATCCGGGCCACCAGCATAAATAGGCAGTTCAATATAATTTTGTGGAACCGTGTAATTTCTTCCAAAACTAGGTTTATAATTCAAAAATGCGCCTTTTAATACAGGTGGAAACTCCTGTTTTATTTGGTCATCGCTAGGAACAAATTCAAGCTGGCGCAACAATTCATTGATTGAGGTTTGCGCACTAGCAAACAGCCCCTCATCAAAATCTATCTTATTTATTGGAGGAACAAAGACGTCTTGTCCGTTGGCTTTTGGTTGCGAATTAATATAAGCTAAATCTATACCTTCTAAATAATCAATTAATTTAAAATTGTAACTTTGCTTGAATGTGTCCTTATTATACGCAAGAAATTTTGTATGAATGAAGAACTTTCTTTCTTGTTCCCAATAAACAGCGTCGTCTATAAAATCTAAATCTATAATTGCACAGTAGCTTGCCTTAAATTCTCTGGTAGTTAAGTAATAAATAAGATTAGCGGCAAACATTTCTAAGTATGCACCAGGAAGCATAGCATAAGAAATTTCACCTTCGCCCCAAAAATAATAAAGCTTGTTGTCTTCAACAAACATAACTTCATTGTTAACGGCATCAGAAGCGAGTCTGTAACTGTAATATCCTTCAAATAGTCCGACTGCACCAAATAGTATCCCAAGAAGTATTCCAAACATTGTCATTAAAGTACACATCTCGTTAAAGTCTCCGGCATAATAAAAAACATTCGGGCCAAACACTCGTGGTAAGATTGTAAACATTCCAACACTTGCAACGAGCAAAAAAACTGCTGCGACAAAACCTATTCTTGAGCATCGTTTCGCTGTAGCTGTTTTACACAACCAAGGAAATATGCTATAAGCACCACCGTGAATCCATTGTTTTTTTATTTCTTTATTTGAACAAAAACGAAAATATAAAGATGTCATCCCAAAACCTTAGCTTTTTGTGATGCTGTAATTTAATACCTTTATGAAATTTTTATAATTTTCATATTCTGGTCCAGATTTATCCATATACGAAGTAACTACAACACAAGTATCATCAACAACAAATGCAAATCTGTATAAATCGCATTCCACATCATTTACCTTAGCGGAACTAATAATTTCAATTAATTCTATTTGTTTTTGATTGATGTCTTTAATGCTTATTTTATTAACTGCCTCAAAATCCTCTGACCCCCTAATTGTTGCCATATAATCATCGACTGTTTTATTTTCTGATGGAACCTGAAAAGCTTTTAAGGATGGGACAGGAAAAAAGCTTTGTGTGTTTTGTGTTAGTTCTCGAACATCACTCCATTTAAAATTACTGGCATAATTTTCAAGTATACCTTGAGACTTTTCTTCTTCATCAATTGTTTTTTCAAACATGTAAAATGGCACATCTATCTTGTATTTTGTATCACCTATATTCAAAGTTTTTGTTGGTTCTAAACTATCAAACTGCACAAAGGTATCGTTTTCGCCTTCAAAAATTTCAGATTGAACATAATAAGTATCTTGCTTGTTTGCAAGTTTTCCTTTATATGTATAAAAACATGAATTTTGTATTCCTGCATTACCCCAAGTGTCAGACATTATGTACGGACATTCGTTTTCTGCATAATAATTTTTGATTTGATCTTTTGTGACCTCTTCAAGGGTTCTTCCCTTTTTTTCTATTGAATAAATAGCACGATACTGCTTGGTATCATCGCAAATATAAGCTTTTGAAAGGCTGCAGCCCTCTTTTAACTTTTCGTTGTCAAGATCGTGTGTAATATGAAAATCAGTTGCATAAACCGCAGTTGGCAAACCTTCTCCAATAGTAATTGTATTAACAAGCTCAGCTTCTTCTTTAGCTTTTTGTGGATCTTGACCAAGACAAGCACAAAGAGTTAAAACTAAACAAAAACTTGCAATAGCAACAAGGCAAACTAGAATTTTCTTTTTCATAATCTCACCTAATGAACACTGTATTCATTATACTTTATTACCAATTAGACAATCTTTTTTCAAGAATATCAAAAATTTCGAAAAGCACAATGCCGATAATTGCTAGCACAAAAACTCCCGCAAACATACGTGAATAGTCAACCAGGGCCCAAGAGTTCATAATAAAATAGCCAAGGCCAGTAGACCCCGCTACCGATTCCGAAATAAAAAGCACTGCAATACCAATTGCACTTGAAATACGAAGAGAACTAAACAATCCTGGCAGAGTAGCTGGTAAAACTACATATTTAAACATCTGAAATTTGCTAGCTCCAATTGCCTGCAAAGCAAGTTTATGACTTTTATCAATTTTAAGACAAGCATCTCGCATTACCACTATAACCTGAAACACCACAGTAATTGTTACGAGAGCAACTTTTGGAACATCGCCAAGTCCTAACAAAATAAGCAAAAGGGGCAAAAAAACTATTTTGGGAAGAGGGTAAAGCATATAAAAAGCAGGCGATAATAGGTCGTTCAGTTTTTGCGAAGTGCCGAGCAAAACTCCTATAGGATATCCAATAATAGTACCTAACGCCAGCGAAATGAGCATTCTATATAAACTTATCCAAGCGTCTCCTGCAAGCGTTGAGAAATTAGTAAATGTTATATAAATTGCATCGATAGGGCTAGGTAACGCTGGTGTGTTAAGAATAATAGAGGTAAGATGCCATCCACCTAGAACAATGACAAGGCTAAAGAATATGCAAAAAATTTTCCAACCCGCTTTATTCATTTTTGTAAGCCTTCTTTGTTGCAAGCTAAAGCATCTTTTAATTTTTGTTGAAGTAACTGGCGTTTAATAATAAAATCTTGCGAAAAAAGATAATCTTTATCTAAATGATTTGAATTATCTAATTCATAGATAATTGTTGACGGCTTTTCACTAAATACTAAAACTCTGCTACTAAGCTTTAGCGCCTCATCGATATTGTGCGTAATAAGAATTTGTGCATATTTGTTTGCGATTTGTGACTCTAAAAATATATCTTGCAAATTTATACGATTAATGTCATCAACATGACAAAGTGGCTCGTCACATAACATTAAATTTGTGTCTACTGCTATAGCTTTAGCTATACAAGCGCGTTGCTTTTGGCCCATAGACAATTCTTTAGGGAATTTTTTGGAATATTTTTTTAACTCAACTTTTTCGAGCGCCAAATTAACCTTTTCTTTGCGTTGAGTTGCATCGACTCCATGCAATTTTAGTGGCAACTCAACATTTTTATAAACGCTATACCAAGGCAAAAGACCAAATTCGCTAGAAACATAGCTTGTTTGTGTATCTGCTCCTTTGATGGCCTTATTTTCTTTTAGCACAGCACCAGAATTTGCTTTTAATAAACCACAAATAATTTTTAATAAGGTAGATTTACCACACCCACTTGGACCAATAATCGATATCGCCTCGTGTTTTTCTAAAGAAAAATTTATACCTTCGAGCAAATGAGGGCTACCACTATTATCGTAAGAGAAATTTAAATCGCGAACTTCTAAAAACATTATTATTTAGAAAATGTCCCATCTGCCGCTTTATATTTTACATTTTCGCTTAAATAGCCTTTGGATTTCATCCATGCTAGGACATTATCTACCCATTCTTGTTTTGGCAACTCACAAGTTGGATAAACTGAAATCTTATAAGAATCTTTTACCTTGTCAGAAATATTAGCTTTTTCGCAAAGCAAGCCTTTGTATTTTTCTGGATTACCATTTATTTCTTTTGCAGCTTTATCCCATACTTTTTTCATTTTAGTGTTGATATGTTCAAAATCTGATTTCTTTAGCATGTTATCTGATGCAATCATTACGGATTGCGTTATGTTTTCTTTAGTGTCATCTGCAACGGTACGCATGCCTTCTACTTCACCTAATGCAAGAAGTGTCCCAGGTAAAACAGATGCTTTGACTTGTTTGCTAAGAGTGCTTTGATAACGCACAGGAAGCTTTTGAATCTCTTCTTTTACAATCTCCTCTTTACTTAAGCCGGCCTGTGTAAGAAGCGTGTCCATAACATATTCAAGCATAGTGTTCGAGCCAACACCAATAGGCACATTACGAAGATCTTTTAGGGTTTGAATACTTGGATCGTTGCTCATAATACCAAAGCGACCTTGGTCGGCTTCGGTTCCAAGGGTAACCCATTCAATAGCAGTATTTTGATTTTTATCAAAAATACTAGCAGTAACAACAATATCTGTCATAGCATAATCGACTTCGCCACTAGTTATACCAGCAATAAGTTCGGTTGCACTACTAAAAGTTTTAATATTTGCGTCAATTCCTTCTTCATTAAAATATGCCTGATCTTGCGCAACCCAATAAGGCAAAAAATCCTCTGTTTGAAGGGTGCCAATGTTTACGCTTTGAGTTTTATTTTGTGATGTTTCGCCACAAGCAACACAAACAAAACAAACGGCCACAACGCAAATTAATGCCACTAAATAACTTACGCTTTTATAAATTAACTTCATATTTTTGATTAAATCGCCAAAATATTCTATTAATAATTATACACATAAAAAAACAGCTTGCCTTTTTGAATGGTTTTAAGCAATTTAAAAACAAGCTGTTGTCAATTTAAAATATTTTTCAATAAAAATTTAAACTTTTTGCAGAAAAGATTTGTTTTTGAACCCCTTATTATATTTCAAAGTCTTCTGTACAGCAAAGACCTTTAGCATAAGTTGTTAGCAATAAAATAAAGCTTTCTAAATCGATTTGCTCCTCTTCGCAAAAATCATTGTCGGCATTTGCAATCGCATAACCAATATATTTATAATAAGAAACTAAACCTTTTACAAAATCTTTAAAATATTCAAAGTCCTTCTTTTCATCTAAGCAATCAGTTAGAACAAGAAAAGATAATGGCAGTTTTGTATAAGAAAAATCCTCTTCTATTGCTCTTTTAACAAATTCATCATAGCTAACATTACATTCAAACAAAGTATTGTATGCATCAACTTCTTCTTCTGTGATTTTGCCATCAGATTTTGCAATATAAAATACAAAACGAATAATATCTGTTACATATATGTAATATAGACTCGATTCAACGCAGTCTGGTTTAATTAGGTCATCGTCTAATTGTTTGGCAATGTTAGTAAGTGCTTTGTTTGTTTCTTGAATACTTTCAACAATTTCTTTGTCCAACGTTAACATAAAATTCCTTTCGCTTTTGTAATATCATTTAATTAAAGAGTAGAAATATGCTGCTGTAAAAACTTTTTTCAAAACCAGCCTATAGTAAACAAACTGTTTTGTAGTCAGTTAAATAAGTGCAGCCACTTGTAACTCCAGGCATCTCACTAAAATAGCTTTGCTTAAAGGTTTCCATATCACTAGCATCTTCAAATTGAATTGAAAATTTTCGGCCTGCATCTATCTCTTCTATGTAAGATTTATTTATAACATCCCAATCTAACTTTCCTTTTTCCACATATGTGTTATTAAGATAGTGATAACTGTGATCCATAGAATCTTTACCAGGAACTTGTGTAATAGTTGTTAATTCATTTCTTATATTATAAAGACTTCTAATCCATGACTTTGAAACATTAAAAGCAGAATACATTATTGGTTTATCTTCATCTGTAAAACCAGAAACTTCTGCGGTTACATCAACATCGTAAAATGCTCCGTCTATCTCTATAGAATTCCATGCATGACCTATTCCACCCGACTTTGGATCGCCTGCAACAAGCACGCACGGAATCTCTAGGTAATCCATAGCCCACTTCATTGCAAAACTAAAACCATCACATTTAGCTTGATGTTCTCCAAAAACTCCATAAGCTGTACCACTATATTTCGTGTCTATTTTATATGTTGAATGTTCAATAATATATTCGTAGCAACTTTGCTCTTTAACCAAATCATTTTCGTTTTTTAGCTTATTACATATGCTTTCAATTTCTTTTTTGCAGGTCTCATAGCATTTGTCGTATTCAGATTTATCCATAATATAATTTGGGGAAATTTCAATTGAGCTGGTAGTTGAGCCAAAGCCTTTTGTCAAACTTTGATAACTACCATCGATTTGAAATAACTCTGGACAATCATAATGTAGCAAAGACATATAACATGAAATTTTTTCTTCATCTACCTGAAATGGCAATTGAAAACTTTTATTAAAAGAACTAACGTTTTCATAAATTGCCTCGACGTTAGAAAAATCATCACCGTTTAATTGTTGCAAATACATTTTATAGGCTGCATTTGGAATAATATTTGACACATTACCACCATGCAAGATTGACTCTCTTGGGTTATTTTTTTCAACGGTATCTTTTTGAGCAGGAGCCATACCTTTAAATATGTCGCCAATATTACCCCATGGAACAAACCAAATCGCCAAAAAGACGGCAATAACAAGAAGTAATATTAGAATTATCGGACCGCAACCACTTTTTTTCTTAGACTTCTTTTTACGCTTCTTTTTTTTAGACATGTTCCTTTTAGGCTGAACACGCGCGTATTGTTGTTTTTTTGTTCTATTTTTTGTAGTTTTTTTCATATCTTAAATCTTTAAAGGTCCATCTGGGTGATTGAAAGGTGTATCTCTCATTATTGAACCACCATCAGAAAAACCATAGGCACTTTCATAAAGCTGAAAACCTATGCCATATTCATCATTCATAGAATGAAAGTAGCTAATTTTATCTTCCGCAGCTTCAACTTCAAGAATTAATTTTAAAAACTGTACTTCAGACCAAGTAGCCATGCCTTCAACAATTAATAATCTTTTTTCAGGAGAAATTGTCTTTGGCAAATTATTAAAGTAATCAAATTGATTCTGCCAAATATGAGTCATTTCATGGGCCATAGTATCCATTAAACTTGTTCTTGGTGCTCCGTTTTCTAAATACATAATTTGTTTGCCCTTTTTTTTGTTGTAGACAAAACCTAAAGTTCTTGGTGTAAATCCAGGTTGCTCTATATACTGCTCACCCAAAAATTTAGTAAGTTTACGCTGATTGACTACAGAAACCTCTACAGAACTTTTAAAATTAATATTATAGGAAAGCTTCATCTGCTCTTTAACATAAACAAATAACTCTTTTACTTCTTTAGTGCGTTTTACAACCGTTCTTGAACATGCAATACATCTTTCTCTGCCGTCTGATAAATGGTCGTATTGAGCCCCAAACAAAGGCCTGGCGCAAAAGTCGCAATGATGGGTGCCCTCTTCTAATTCATCTGGTGCATTTTTACCGTCTCGACCCAAATCCTGAATTCCAAAAGAATAATTATCGGAATCAAAAAGAGATAGCAACTCGATTGCACCATGAGGATCTAACAAAGTTGGGTAGCCTTCTTGCCCTAAATGCAAAAAATTGTTTTGTGAATAAATTTGTTGCTGTTCTTTTCTATACTCCTCGCGATCTTGTTTTACTCTTGCTAAAATTTCTTTTGCACTTAAATTTTCTGTGTCACTCATTATTATTCACCTTCTTCGCTAAAAGAAGTATCGGATACGTCATTGTTTGTTATTTTGTTTTCCTTATTTGCATCATCTACGCTAGCAGCTGTCGCGCTTCGCCAACCTGTAGCAACAGGTGAATCCTGCTGAACTGGCTTGTCTTCCTCTGAAACAAAATTATTGGATTGACTTAAATCTTCTTTACTGCCGCCAGCTGTTGCGCTTCGCCAACCTGTAGCAACAGACTCTTCTTCATCGGTTATTTGTCTTAAATCTGAGTTATAATGCGAATCTGCATCTTTATTAGCAATTGTTCCACTAATCCACCCCGTCATTGGGTTAAACTCAGGCTTTTTTTCAAAAGGAAAATGATATGTCCCAATATTTGAAACTTTTTCATCTTCGCTGTTCTCATTTTGTTCACCTTGAGTGTCTTTTAAATCGTTAGTATCTTTTTCATCTAAAGAGGATTGATCGGAACTGCCTTCTCTATCTGATGTACTTTTTGGATTATCATAAACTGGTAAGCCTTTGGAATCATCAAAAGTTGAAACATTATTTGATTCTTCTGGTTTACTAAGGTTAGGTTGATCTCCTGAAGTAACAATAGGTTCACTTGGGTCCAAACCATCAGAACCTTCCTTAGCATCCCCGTCCGCCCCTTTTGGAGCATCATCAGAATTTTCAATTATCTCAATATCTTCTTCTGTAATTGGTCCTTCTGGGTGCTTGAATGGACTGTCCTTTAATTGACTCATTTCCTCAGCATGAGGATATTTTGTATAGTAATACTTATAGCCATGACCTATTTCATCATCACGCCTTAAAAGGGCTTTTATTAGATCATAAGCAGCCTCTTTAAAACCACTAGCAAATAGATACTGTACATATGCCCAAGCAGCCATTCCTTCGCAAATTTCACGGCCATGATCTTTATCAAGTATCTCTTTAAAGAAATCTTGTTCAGATTGCCAAGCGTGAGTAAGTTCATGAACAACACAACCTTTAATAGCAATACGAGGCATATTCTTTTCGACCAAAATTTGTTTTTTCTTAAATAAGAAAGCCTTGGATGTTAAGGCTACATACTTGCTGTGAGGAGGTGCGATAGGGAAAGGGGTTTTTGAAACCTTACTGTTGTATTTAGACCCGCCTGCAACTTTAAAGCTAGGTACACTAAATGAAATTCCAAACTTTTCTTGCATGTCATCTGCGGTTTCTTGTGCAAGTTTTTTAATCTCACCAGCTTTTTTAAGACAATCATTACAACAATCTGGGCACATGGCGCGTTCGCGGGCAATAGATTTTACAGATGCTTTTTCTACAACCTTATAGCAGAAATGACACTCTATAGAATCTTCAGGAATTTTATCTTCTTTATCCTGGTTTTCGTTTTGAGCTTCTTTTTCTGCCTCTTCTTTTTCTAAAGCTTCTTTTGCTTTGCGAGCCTCTTCTTCACGTTCTTCAACAATCGAAATACCAAGCAGGTGTTTTCTGTTTACGTAATGCTGTCCGCTAAAATCTAAAACAGGATAATCACTAGAACTTAACATTTCATTGTGCCATTGCAAGAATCGCAAAGTAAGAGATAGAAATCTTTCCATGTTTCTTTCTACCGATGACACAAGACCAATGTCTAACATAGAATCTTCCACTATATATATGCACGAAGAGTAATCATCGTCATCGCAAGCTCTAAGGGTTTGAACAACACCTCTAAAATCATTTAATAGATTTTTTGCACCTTCCTTTACTTCCGCATTTTTTAAATCCTCAAAGGATGGTTCTACTTTTTTGTGCTCGGTATTTCTTTCAAATTTAATGCGATATGTAGAGTTTATTTTAGTTTCTGCGGCATCACGGTCATTTGAACTTGTTTCGCCATCTTGCAGTACATTTTCCAAATCAAATTCGGAATATTCATCTTCAAACTTTTGTTCGGGTTTTTTATCTTCGAACTCAGTTATATCATCCAGCTCGTTTGTTTCTTTTAAATCATCTTCTTGGTCTTTAAAGTCTTCATCAGTTTGCTCGTCTGCATCTTGTTCAACTTCATCTTCTTCTTCAGTTTCTTTCTTTACAAGAGATTCTTCTTCAACTTGTTCGTCTAAATCTACGCCAAAATTCTCATCATCATTTTTTTCATTATTAAGACCGATGTCCCCCAAATCTGCTGATGCTACTATATAATCTGAATTAGCACTTGCGGCTATAGAATTAGAAGTGTCATCATTAACTTCGACATCATCCATAATTTCTAAACCATCCGGCTCATCTTCATCATCTTTTGCAACATCATCGCTGTCTAATTCATCCAAAGCGAGCTTGTTATTTTCGTCTTCGTTTTCACTTTCTATATTTTTGTCACTATCTTCAAAATCTTCAGCATCATCAGCGCTGTCTTCAATTTCATTAGCTAAAGCCTCTTTCTGTTCTGTAGACTCTTCGCTTTCATTATTGTCTTGAGGATCTAAAGAATCGTTATCCTCAAACACTATATCCTCCGACTCTTCTTGAGAATTATCAAGTTTTTCGGTTACAAAAGAACGTTCATCTTGAGTTTCATTAATAAATTCATCGATTATCTCAGGATTTTCTTTAACAATCGTTTGTGCACTCTTTGTAGCAGGCTTTGCTAGATCATCAACCTCTTCACGGCTCAAAGAACTAATTAAACGAGGCACAACAAGTAAATATTCGTTTCCAACAGCATAAGTGGTTTTGAAAACTTCATTTAAGATAGCCGCTATAGTTATTATTTGTTTATCTCTTTCCATCTTTTCAAGTTCAGATGCAAACTCTTTATGATCATCTATAGCAACCCTTAGAATTCTCTTATTTTTATAATTTCTTGGTGCAGAAACTTCTGCATCATCGGTTGTATCAACAAAAACTGCATTGCGTACATCGGCATAATCAGTCATTCTTAAATAACCCTTACATTCAACCTGAACATTTGCAGGAATCATAGCAATATCCACTGTTGAATTGCCATCGGAAATTTTTCTTTCAAAAATTGCTTCCTTATTGTTGTTTAAACCAGAAAGACTAACTTCTTTAAGCTGACGATAATACAATCTTTTATCAAAGTGGTCTGAAGCACGCCTTACAAGCATCCCAGCTTCGGCGTTTGTCTTTAGAACCTCGTAATACTTACCATCGATAGTAACAAATTGACCTGGTAAATATTTTTGCAAGATCAAACCATAAAGACAAGACCCAAGCTTTTTACCCTTATTAACATCGTCTTCAGAAATATAATAAGCTGTTTTTAAATATTCTAAAGATGGCAACATTGGTTGGTCTTTAGGTTTGTGAAGAGAAAGGCAATCGACAGAAACATTTCTGCCAGTTTCTACGTCAAAATATGTTCGAGATTCTGGGTGTGGAAGATAGGTTTCGGCTTTAATCTCGGAACCAGTAACTAAATCTTTACCGAACAATCCATAATAATTCATTCGATCTAATAAATATTGATGAATGTCTGCTTCTTCAACCTCAATACCAATTAAGGATAAATTATGCTGTATAACTTTAACATCGACCGTATGATGATGGAGTTGTGCAATCAAATCAATTAAATAATTACGTTCTGTGTGATCTGCATCCGCAACAATTAAAGGAAGGACCTTGGGGTCTTTAAAGAATATTTGCTCGTTATAACGCATAAAATCGCGAAGTAAATAATTAGATGAAATAACATTAATAAAAGAAGAATATGTAGACCTAGTAGAAAATTGACGTTGCATTTCTAACAAATTGTAGTTTTCGTCTTCAACTATATAGTGACCGTGTTTTTCGCGTGGAATATTCCATACATCCGTTGCAAAATCAATAACTTCATCGAGATTGCTTTGAGCTACTTCAAAGCCTCCATATTCAGCAAGAGTTTGATAATATTGACCAGCAATCCAACGAACATCTTTAATGGGAACAGCAGACGCACTTCTCCATGTTGTTTTTTCAATTCCCATATGTAAAGAGTATGCTGCAATTTCTGTACCAACACCAAGATATTGAGAAACGTTATCAAACAAATCTGTATGTAAATCCCTACCGTCAGCATCCCACAACAAACCATAAGAAAATACGCTTTTACCGCTTGTAGCAGAAACTTCTATAAATTGAGCTTGTAAGGTATGTGAAAGCGTATCAACTAAACCGTCGGTATTAATATCAAAGGCTATATATGTAATATCCTCTGAATTTTGCAACAAGTCCGTTAAGTGAATAAAACCTAGCTGAGTTGCACACAAGGAACGTGATGGCGAAAGAAGAATAACAAAACCAACATCAGACAAAAAGTGCTTTTGTCTTTCTAAAAAGTCAAAGTCGTTTAAACTAGTTGCCGAAAGAATGCCAACCTGCGGAATCTCATTATAATCATCTTCTAGATGGGCAATTTGCCATAAATTTGGAACACAGGTTGCTGCAACAAAACCATCTTCTAACCAATCAACTAAGTCTTGATGATTTGTATCATAAGCATCAATTACCAGCAATCTTTTTTCATGTAAAAGCACACGATTTATTGGGAAAAATAAAAATTCCCTAAAGTCTCTATAGAATGGAGACGCAAAAATAATATTTTTACCACGAAGCAAAGCAATCATAGTTTCTATTTCATCTTTGCTAATAAAAAAGTCATCTTCAAATTCTGGCGTGTCAATACCTAAAGAATTAAAGTTTTCTTCCTTATTTGCCAGGAAGTCCTTTTTGGCATCATAAACTGCAGATACATAGGTACCAGCCAGACGCTCAATATGGTCTTCGCTTTGAATTAGCTCATCGAGCATATCTAAACCAGAAATAATCTTTTTTTGCGATTGATACTTTAAATGCCCTTCTAAAAAGCGGTTTGCAAAACTGCGTGCGGTTCCAGTAATTAAAGCAAAATAATTGCGAAAGCGTTTTGATAAATCGTCATCAATTACAAATTCATCTTCGTATTCTTTGCAGACATCGTAGACATACCGACCGAGCAAGT
>JAKSUU010000060.1 GCA_024408695.1 Coriobacteriales bacterium
TCGACTCTATTTGCTTTCGCCTTTTTACCTTTTACTTTTGATAGTGCATCCTTAATTATTGATAAAAGTTGACCTATGCTATCTTTAAATAAAATGAATAAAAATGCAATGCAGGCAAGGCAAATTGGAATTTTTAAACCCCAAAACAATTCCGCAGATAAATAGCAAATTGCAAGACTTACAAAAAATGCAATCGCAATTCTTATAATGCTATATGGACATTTATAAAATTTCTGTCCAAAAATATAATTAAAAGTACACGTTATAACATTTGCCGTAAGTAGTGCAATTGCACAGCCATAAAATCCGTAAATTGGTGTAAGAATAAAGTTTAATCCTAAACTTATAACACAGCCAAAAGCACCAGAAAGCAAAATGTATCCAGATTTTTTTACAAATTGTAAACTATACATAAATAGAGCATTCATAAATGCAGTTAAATATGCAAAAACTAAGAATGGAATAATTTGGTATGCGCTTTGAAAACTTTCTTCAACAAAAATATAAATTATTTCTTTGCTAAAGATTGATCCAACAACACAAATGCAACATATAAATAAAAATAGTGCATTTACAATTTTTACAAATTTAGTTTTAGCAGCTTTTTCTTGTACAGTTTGAAAAGCATAAGCTGTATAGCTTTGTTGAATTGCGTAAGTAATTGTACCAAGAGCTTGAGAACGCCGGTTTGCGATTCCATAAATACCTACAGCAGAAGTGCCAAAGAATTTAAGCAAAAAGAATGTGTTGGATGCAGGAATCACCCACTCAAAAATATGCATAGGAACAAGTGGTAGGCCAAATTTTAGCATCCCCTTAAGAAGTTTATAATCGACAAGTTTTGGGGAAATAGGCATCTTCATGCTTATAGCATATGCTAAAACAGCATATGTATTTGCAGTGCAAGATGCAATTATAAAGGACCATTCGCCAAGATTAGCAAATAATACAAATATAACTGCCAAACTAAGGTTTATAAAAGATGTTGATACTGTGATAATTGAAAAATGAGTCATTCGCGAATTTATGCGAAGCTCGCATTTAAATGGGTTTGCAACTAAGGCCATGATGATGGTTCCGCAAGCTACGCAAATTAAACCCCAGTAGTCTTGCGTTTGAAATAATAGCAAAGAAAGTGGGCGTGAAAAAAACATGACTATAAGCAAGACTATCGAAAAAGTTACCAAACTAAAAAACATCGTATTAAAAACTTTTAAACGATGTTCTTTTGTTTTTTTATCGTAGTAAAAAGCAGTGAATGCACTGTCTAACCCAAGTGTACATATTGGCGTAAGAACGATAACTAATGTAACAATAGTATCATTAATACCGTATTGTGCAGTGGTGAGTTTGGCGGTATATAAAGGTAGCAAAAAAAAGCTAATAAGAGCAATTGCACCATTTGCAAATGTCAAAACAACAGAACCCTGTAAAAAAGATTTTAAATTAGAAGCCAAATCTACCTTATTTTTACTACTTAGCTAATATAATATTATAACAAGTATTAAACTCAATATTTTGTTAAACTAAAATAGTTCTATTTTTTGGGAATATTGTGAAAAAAGTTGCAATTATAGGTGCTGGTTCTTTTGGGTCTGCCATTGCTCATATTTGTATGCAAAATGACTGCTTAGTACCTATTTATGCCCATTCTAGTGAGGTTGCTAGCAGTTTAAATTCTACTGTTAATAATCCTAAGTATCTTAAAAATTTAAATCTAGATGGCATTTTTGCAACAAATAGCTTTGAGCAAGCTTTAAACGACGCGCAGTGTGTTATATTTGCTTGTCCAAGCAAATATTTGCGTAGTATGTGTGAAGCTTGCCGTGAATATATTTCAAAAGATACCAATGTTTTAATTCTTTCAAAAGGTCTTGAACATGAAAGTTTGTTTAATGCTATTGAAGTGGCTTTAGACGTTTTAGGTAATGATCAAAGATTTGCTCTGCTAAGTGGCCCAAATCATGCAGAAGAACTTGCAAAAAATCAGCTTGCGTGCAGTGTCGTTGCAAGTAAAAGTCAAAATTGTGCTAGATATTTTCAGCAACTTCTTAGCAACAATAACTTTAGAATTTATATAAGCGATGATGTCTGGGGATTAAGCATTTGCGCAAGCGTTAAAAATATTATTGCAATTGCCAATGGAATTTTGTCGCAATTGGCTTTGGGTGACAATGCTAGCGCTGCCCTTTTAACTCGAGGATGTGCAGAAATGGCGCGCCTTGTTAAAGAATGTGGTGGCAAGCAATCTACATGCATGGGTCTTGCTGGCATGGGAGATTTAATTGCTACTTGCACATCTGTGCACTCGCGCAATCGAAATCTTGGCATTATGCTTGCTCAAGGAAAAAGCTATGATGACTTTTTTAAAAAATATGGACAGGTGGCAGAAGGTGCCATTTCGGCAAAAACCATCTATGTTCTTTCTAAAAAAATGAATGTGGATATGCCACTTTGTGAAAGTGTTTATAAAATTTTATACGAAGGTCTTTCTGCTAAAAGTGCATTAAGTGATTTATTTAGCAGAGATTTAAAATCGGAGTTCTAGATGAAAATTTCACCATCAATTTTAAGCGCAGACTTTTGTAATTTAGAAAGCGATGTTCAACTTATAGAAGATACTGCGGATTATTTGCATGTAGATGTAATGGATGGACATTTCGTTCCTAATTTAACAATTGGGCCACCTCATGTTAAGGCACTTAAAAAAGTTACAAAATTGCCACTTGATGTGCATTTGATGATAGACAATCCTCGTCAGCAACTAAAGTGGTATGTAGATGCTGGTGCAGATATCATTACAATACATTTTGAGGCAAATAAATATTTTGATGAAGACTTTGAGTTTTATGTCAAACATGGTAAGTCTCAAGAATATCCATATAAAAGTTTTAAAGATATTGCAGATTATCTTCATGAAAATAATGTTTTGGCAGGAATTTCTATAAATCCCGATACTGCGATTGAGTCTGTGCAGTCTTATGTGCGTTATTTTGATTTGGTGCTTGTTATGAGTGTTTATCCAGGATTTGGTGGACAATCTTTTATAGAAGAAAGTCTTGAAAAAATTCAAAAGCTTGATTTTTTAAGAGACGCAAATCAATGGGGTTATTTAATTGAAGTTGATGGCGGTATAAATGTGCAAACTGCTCCGTTGTGTGCACAGGTAGGTGCAGATATTGTTGTTGCAGGAAACGCCGTTTTTGGCGCTGATGATCCAGTTTTGGCCATCCAAAATATTTTAGATAGCTGCAAATAATATGCAAAAGCCAATAAAAGATTACGTATATTTAGACTACGCTGCTACTCATCCCTTAAAGTTAGATTTACTTGAGGAAGCTCGCAATTTTTGCTTTGCAAATCCTTCTTCCTTACATACACCTGGGCGTGATGCTTTTAAAATCTTGCAAGATGCACGCAAAATGTTTTGCGATCTTTTAAACGCTCATAATCCTTCTGAAATATATTTTACGTCGGGTGGTACCGAAAGTGCAAATACCGCAATTAAAGGTCTTTTGCCTGCAAACGCTCCTAAAGATGATATTCCAAAGACCCATATTGTGGTTTCGAGCATTGAACATAAAGCAGTAATTGAGTCTGCTTTATTTCTTAAAAGATACGGCTACAAGATAGATTATGTAAAATGCAACAAACAAGGTTTTATTTTGGCTGATGACCTTGATAGGTGCCTTAGCGAAATTGAAAAATCAGGTGATAAATGCGCCATTGTTGCTGTTATGGCGCTAAATAACGAAATTTCGACAATTCAGCCGGTTAAAGAGCTTGTGCAAGTTGCACATGCTCACCACTCGCTTTTTTATTGTGATGCTGTTCAGGCGCTAGGAAAAATTCCAATAGATTTAAAGGACTGGGAAGTTGATGCCCTTGGCTTAAGCGCACATAAAATTGGTGCCTTAAACGGCAACGGGCTTTTATATATTAAAAGTGGCACTAAATGCCAGCCACTTGTATATGGCGGAGGCCAAGAAAATGGCTTGCGAAGTGGTACTTCAAACCATTTTGGGAGCCACGTTTTTGCTTTGGCTGCAAAAGATGTGTCCAAAAATTTGGACTCTATAAATTTGCATTGCGAGCAATTGAAAGCGCAGCTTATTGATGGCATTGCAAAAATTAACAGATGTGCAAAATACCAATTAAATTATCTTGATTTGCAAATCGACAGCAATACACAAAGTCCACAAATTTTACCTTTTATGTGCGATGGAATAGAAGGCAATGATTTCGTGTTAAAACTTGACAGCAAACAAATTGCCGTATCGTCTGGTAGTGCTTGTTCAAATCATTCAAATAGTGATTCTTATGTTTTGCGAGCTTTAAATAATTCAAAGCTTAATAATAAGGGCTTTTTGCGCATATCAATTTCGCAAGAAACAATAAATTCTGACATAGACTATTTGTTAGAATGTTTAAAAGATATTTTAAGTTAATTTAGGAGAAAAATGACCCAACTTATTGATTGTCATTCACACACTGGGCTTTCATGCCATGGTTTGGGAACAATTAAAGAGGCAGTAAATCGTGCACTTGAACTTGATCTTTATACTTATGCTCAAACCGAGCATTTGATTTTGCCGCCTCATATAGACCCACATTATGAAGTTAGTATGGCAAGTCATGTTATGCAAGATTATCGTGAAGAACTCTTGCAAATTCGCAAACAACTAAAAAACGCTGGTAAAAAGATGAATCTAATTATTGGTGTAGAAGCCGATTGGTTAAATGATCGTGGACCAGAAATTAAACAGCTTGTTGGAGATTTTGAATATGTGCTTGGCTCTGTTCATTATATTGACGAGTGGCCTTTTGATCATCCAGATTATATTGAAACTTGGGATGAGTATGGAAGCGACAATGTTTGGCGTATGTATTTTGAAAAGTTTTTAGACATGGCAAATAGTGTTGCCCCCATAGATTGTTTTTCACACCCTGATCTTCCCAAAAAATTTGGTGTTTATCCTCAATTTGATGCAACTCCATATTACGAGAAAATGGCGAGTGCAGTAAAAAAACGCGATGCCATGATAGAAGTAAATACAGCAGGTTTAAGAAAGCCAGTGCACGAGCTTTATCCAAGCCTAGATATGTTAAAAATATTTAGGGAGTTTGATGTAGACTGCACTGTTGGTTGCGATGCCCATTGTCCTCAAGATATAGGTGCAAACATTTTAGAAGCTTATGAACTTATGAATGCTGCTGGTTATGATAAACTAACTGTTCCTATGGTGGGCCATGATAGACAATATTTAGCATTAAGTTAAGGAGTAAACATGGATTTTACTGTTGGTGAAATTGAAGAAATCTTATTTAAATCTTTTCCAAAATCAGATGCATTTGACTGGGATCGTCCTGGTCTTAGTGTTGGCAATCGCGATAATAAAGTTATTAAAATTGCATTTGGGCTTGACCAATGTGTCGCAAATGTTCAACTTGCAAAAGAAAATGATTGTAATTTGCTTATTACGCATCATCCACCATTCATTAAAGAAGCTCCAAATGAATTTGGCCCAACGCAGCAAGCTTTAGCTCAAGGGGCAGGCAGAACTTTATTTGAAGCAGCTATAAATGATATTGCGATGATTGCCATACATACTAATGCAGATCGTTCAAAAGCTATAAGAAATCGTTTTGCCGAGCTTTTAAATTGCAAGTGTGTAAGCAATTTTGAATATTTGCTCGACAGTCGTTTTAGTGCCGACAGCTTAGGTCTTGGTGGAATTTATATTACTCCAAGTGCCACAACTTTAAGGGAATTTGCTTTAGTTTGCAACGATGCTTTTAATACCCAAGCAAAAATTTTTGGTAATCTTGATACACAAATTAATACCTTTGCGATTATGAACGGCTCCTGCCACGACTATGCTGTTTACGAACAATGCATTAAGGCCGGTGTAAATTGCTTGGTAACAGGGGAGAGCTCCTATCATTTTTGTGTAGATGCTCAACCTCATCTTCCTGTAATTGTTCTTGGCCACGATAAAAGCGAACTTCCTATTGTTGATTGTTTAATTGACACAATTTTAGATGCAGGTATAACACAATCAGAAATCGTCGACTTGCGCGATTTATATCAAAGCTGGCAAACTATTTAATATTATAAATATAAAAATATACCAGATGTTAAGGATAATTTTAATTGCTTAGAATTTCCACAAGCTCTGAATATGTGTATTCTTTTTCGACTTCTACTATTTCGCCATGTTTACTATCAATTTTGCTTTCAGCAGGAAGAATTGCATTGCTAAAATCAAAGTCTTTATTTAAATTTGAATCGTGTTGAGCTGTGTTAACCGGTTGACCATCGTAAATACAGTCTTTAATTTCACCTTTAGTTTTGCTATTTGAATATGAAATTTCATGTTCTAGAGTAAATTTTCCTTGATTTAAAGAAAATATTCGTTCTTCCATAAAACCTTGGCGTCCGCCTGCCGTATAAAATTGTCCTCCCTTTTTTATATAGCAGATGCTATTATAGTTTGCAAAGTTTGGACTTGTGTCCTCTCCAGTTACTTTTCC
>JAKSUU010000061.1 GCA_024408695.1 Coriobacteriales bacterium
GTAACTTGTCCAGAATGCAATCATGATGTATCTTTAGAAGCTGAAGCTTGCCCACGTAGAGATAATCCTTTATTTTTTAAGACTTCATTTGAAACAATGGTATAAATATTTATTGGAAGGTCATTATATCTTTTTTTTTCTCGCCAAAATATTGTCCTTTCATCTTTCGACAATATCTGGCTCCTTTTAAACTTGAACTCGCTTTCTTGTAAAAATTAAATATTATTTGAATCTACTACATCATTTAGTTTATTTATCTTTACACACCCCATACAGGAATACTAAAATTTTCTCTATCAATAGGCATTAAATTATCTTTCATACAAACAATAGCACCATTACCTCGTGAAACACTAGCGCCATCCAAAATTTTAAAACTCTTTGCAATATCAAAATGAGGATTTGCGCTCTTTTTTATCTCTATCGGATGTAAGGCACCATCATATTCTAAAATCAAATCTATCTCTTTCAAATCTTTATTACGAAAGTAATACATATATGGTTCAATTCCACAGTTCATATATGATTTCTTTATCTCTGCAATTACATAATTTTCTAAAATTGCTCCACTTAAAGCACCACTTTGCAAAGTATCAACACTAGACCATTTGGTAAGAAAGCAAACCAAACCCGTATCATAAAAATACAATTTTGGCTTTTTGACCAGTCTTTTTATTGAATTGTTAGAATAAGGGTACAAATTAAAAATAATTCCCGAAATTTCTAATATTCCAAGCCAAGATTTTGCAAGTTTATAGTCTATGTCTGCATCGCGTGCAATGTCGGAATAATTTACCATTTGTCCACATCTTGCCGCAACACTAACCATAAACCGCATAAAATTTAAGGAATCAATATCACCTGCAAGCATTTTAATATCTCGCTCAATATAAGTGTTTATATAACTGGAATAAAAAATTTGACTATTGCTATTTAGTCCACTGACAATTGCCGGCATTCCCCCTTTTAGTATTCGAGAAAATATTCCTTCAATGTCCGTTTGCTTTGATTTTTTGCAACGCTTAAGCAATTGATCTTTTTCTAAAGCAAACGGAGCATTTAAACCACCATAAATTTCTCCCTGAGAAAGTGATGGCATAGACAAAACTGCTACACGTCCAGCAAGAGATTCCGAAACTCCACGCATCAACTTAAACACTTGCGAGCCTGTTAGCCAAAATTCGCCAGGCTTATGGCTTTTGTCTACAGCAATTTTTATATAAGTAAAAAGTTCTGGCGCGTATTGAACTTCATCAATTAAAATGGGTGTTTTATAATACTGCAAAAACAACTCAGGGTCTGTTTTAGCCATTTGCCTTGCATCTAAATCATCAAGTGTTACATAATTTCTATTGCTTCCTTCCATTAATTTTTGGAGCATCGTAGTTTTGCCAACCTGTCTTGGGCCTGTGACTAATACGACAGGATACTCTTTGCTCGTTTGCTTTACAACTTTTTCTAAGTATCGATTAATGTAGTGCATTTTTTCCTTTCTGTTGCATATCTATTAACAAAGTAGCATTATTAAAACTGTATCGCTACGATATTATACTTAGAATATTTTTCGGCTATTTAGTAGTTTTAAACCTAAACAGCCGATAAAATATTATATTACATTTCTGGTTTAATATCAAGTAATATTATATTTTTTGAAATATATACCAGAAAACTATTTTCAATATTTTGAAAGTTTTCGAAAAAACTATAAAAATTTTCAATTTACTGAAAATTACAAAGTTTCATAAATAAACTTTGGTTATTATTTTAAATAATATTTTACTTAGATTCCACTATTGTATGTGGATATGATAAAATTTGATTATATTTTGAAAGTAATAAACTGATGACCAAACATATTCTAACAACAACCGACTGGAATGAAGAGTGGATGAGCGTTCTTAGATCTGAAGAGATTGAAGGTCGCAATGACATTTGGGACAAACGCGCTGCAAAATTTACAAAACAGACAAAGCCGAGCGACTACATAACAACAATCATTGAAAAAATTGCTCTTTTGCCAGGGGAAAGCGTTTTTGATATGGGGTGTGGCGCTGGTGCAACTTCTATTCCAATCGCTGCAGCTGGCCACAAAATTTGCG
This sequence comes from Coriobacteriales bacterium, assembly GCA_024408695.1. Lineage (GTDB taxonomy): Bacteria > Actinomycetota > Coriobacteriia > Coriobacteriales > QAMH01 > JAKSUU01. Next base: position 2,100 of record JAKSUU010000061.1, read on the forward strand.
CATGCGATTTTTCGCAGGGAATGCTTGATGTTTTGAACGAAAGTGCGTCGGCTGAGGCAAAAGCAAACTTAACTACAAAACTCATGTCTTGGGAAGACAATTGGCAAACTTTTGGTATTGAGCCCAAATCTTTTGATGTTGCGATTTCTTCGCGCTCGCTGATGTGTTCAAATATTAAAGCAGGTATTGAAAAATTGAACACGGTTGCACGCAGGCGCGTTTACATTACTTTGCCCGTTACAGTGCCTTATACAGAAATGAATGATGACGATACAAAACCAGCACAAGTTGCAGAAGAATCAAGCTTTCAATACGCAATAAACATCTTGCTACATGAAGGCTATTTCCCGCATGTAGACTATATTGACGGTCACAAACTTTGGGGGCTTTTGTGGTGGAATCCAGAAAAAGGAAAATGGGATTAGGGGTTTGCGCAATGCAACAACGCAACGCCATTTTGATACAGGTCGCGCTTAAAATTTTTGCGCGCAAAACTTAAAGGAGAAAACATGAACGAACCAAACACACAAAGAGTAATCTTTTTTGGAGCAGGAGCAGTTAGCGATGCTGCCTGTACATTTTTAGACAAGCTTGGATTCAAGCTCGTAGTTTTAGACGATGATCCAGCACAATTCGAACGCCCAGGTTTCAAAAACGCAGAATGCAAAGCCGTAGATTTTGAAGATTTGAGCGCGCTCCAAATCACAGATGAGGACATGTTGTGCGTTATCACACGCGGTCACAAGTTCGACCGCCAGACCTTCACTTTTGCTCTTAAAAGCCCAGCATATTATGTTGGCATGATGGGAAGCGCACCAAAAAATGAAAAGTGCATTGCCTATGCCTTAGAGCACGGCTGCACGCAAGAACAAATTGACAGCGCTCATTTTCCAATTGGAATGGGAATTAAATGCTACGATGCGAACGAAATAGGATTCGACATCGCTGCACAGATACTCCAAATTCATAACGAAAAATTTCCACGCGAATTAGATCACGAATCATTGCATGCAGAATAAGCTTTAATTCATATTTGTGTGCGTGAGCAAGCCTTCGCACACGGCTTAGAAATTTTCATAAATAAAATAGTTTGTAGATTTCTGCAGATGTTCGCTTCGGCTTACTCACGCGCACAGAGCAGATGAGTTATAGACCTTTTGCAACACAGACGTTGCGATTTGCGCCTTCGGATTCTTCTAATAGAATATCGATTCCATAGAGATTTTGCAGGGAATCCTGCGTGATTAATTCTTTACCACGACCACAAATGCAACTACTTACACCCTTTTGCATAATGATAACATCAGAGTCAAGAATCAAAACTTGATCGGGATTGTGCGTGGTCATCAAAATGCCAAAACCTTCATCTGCCAAGCTTTTTGCAAGTTCAAGCAAGCGTAGTTGGTTTCCGAAATCAAGATGAGCTGTGGGCTCATCCAATAAAATAAAAGCAGGCCGCTGCACCACAACACGAGCAATGCTTACCTGCTGTCGTTCACCACCGCTGATTTGTGCGTAACTTTTTTCCGCCAACTGATCCATTTGCATTTGCTTAAGTGCCTCATAAGCTCGGTCGTAATCTTCTTGCTTTGGACGCGCAAACAACTTTAGATACGGAGCGCAACCTGTTACAACATAATCCAAAACTGAATAATCAAAGGTCGCATTTATAATCTGTGGAACATAACCAATGGTACGTGCACGCTGACTAGGTTGCATCTTGTTTAAAGACTCATCGTCGATTTTAATATCACCAGAATTCAACTTATACAGACCAGCAATACAATTTAACAGAGTAGTTTTTCCGCAACCGTTTGGTCCGAGCAAGCAAAGCATTTTGCCTGCTTCTAGGTCAAATCTCAGGTCGCTGAAAACCTCGTATCTGTTATTGTAAGAGAATGCTGCACCGTCAATTGTAAGCACAGATTTTGCAGAAGCGTCATCCGTTGAAGCACGCTCGTTATCCATCGTATTTTGCACTTTCTTTTCTACCGCACTCATAGTATGTTGCTCGCTCTCTGCTTGTATAAAAGCCAAGCATAAAATGGAGCACCAATAAGACCAGTCAAAATCGAAAGTGGAATGTCAACAGTTGTAATTGTTCGCGAAAGTGTATCAATAAACAGCATAAAGGTCGCGCCGAGCACAAAGGCAGTCGGCATCTGAAAACGATGATCGCTACCCACAAGCAATCGCGCCAGATGCGGAATTACAAGCCCAACCCAGCTAACTGTTCCGCTTACACAAATGGTTGCCGCAGTAAGGCAGCTTGCACAAACAATAATTACAAAGCGCAAACGCTTAACGTTCATACCAAGACTTTGGGCTTCTACCTCGCCAAACGACAAAATGTTAAGACGCCAAGAAAGTGCAATGAGCACAACCGAACAAACAACAATAAATGGCAAAATCATCCACAAATCTGCGCTTTTAGCAGTGGTAAGAGAACCCATTTGCCAAAAAACAATTGCAGAAAGCTCAGTATCTTCATCTGCAATAAATTTTAAAGTTGAACAAAGCGATGCCATAAATCCTGACGTAATAATGCCTGCCAAAACAAGCATCAAATTCGAATTATTGCGAACAAGCTTTGGGATTGAAATAGAAATGAACACGGCAAGCAAGCCAACTGCAAATGCCATACCCTGCTGAGCAAGCATGCCTAGCCCGAGCAAAATTGCGATTGCTGCACCAACAGTTGCACCACTAGAAACGCCTAGAAGGTCAGGAGAAACAAGAGGATTTCTAAAAACGCCCTGGTAAGCACTACCCGCAAGCGATAGCGCCCCACCAACGAACAAAGCAGCAATCAAACGAGGCAGGCGTATGTTCATGACAACCATAACCATGCCAGCGTCCTCAGGTTCGCTACCTGTAATTACAGACCCAAGCGCTTTAAGCACATCCAATGGATTATAACTGTAATGCCCAATCGACAAGGCAATAAGAGCAAAAGCAATCATAATCACTATCAAAACGGTAATCACGCCACGATAACGTTTTGCTGATGATTGTCCCACCAATGCAATGGCTTGTTCTTTTTTTGATTTGTTCAAAATTAAATAATTGCAAATACGGTAGCTACCCAAATTCGGGCAGCCACCGCACTCAAACTAAACTAAAACAACTAATTAGTTAACACCAAGTTGATCTAAAGTGAAGCTTTTGTTATAAAGTAGCTTATAGAATTCATCACAAGATTGTTGTAATTTATCTTTGCTAAATTGATCTGGATGAAGATTATAAGCTGCCCAGCAAACACCTAAACAAGTTGAAGCTGTAGGATAATCCCAAGGCTCAAGAGCTGATGGGAACTTATAGACTTTCTTGTCTTTAACTGCCTGAACAGAAGCAAGTTTTTCGTCAGCTAAAATGTCTTCTGCTGTATAATCTGCATAAGCAGGAATCCAAATGACTTCTGGATTGAATTTTACAATAGTTTCAGCATCTACCTCGGCAAATTCGCCTTCTTTGTAGTCGCCACTAACTGCATTTGTAGCACCAACTGCATCAATAATGTCAGTTTGAATCATGGAACTTGTTGCAACTTCATAGCGATTGTCACCCATAAACACTACGCTCGGTTTGTCTTTTGCAGATGCGCATGCGTCTTTTGCACTTTTGATGAGCTTGTCGAATTCAGCGTTAACTTGTTTAACGCGTTCATTTTCACCAAAAATAGCACCGATGCGCTCGAGCGATTCTTTAACTGTATCAAAGCTTTCTTTGTTTGGCAAAGCGATTAAAGAATCAAGTCCTGCCTTGTCCTTATAATCTTTTGCCATTGCTTTTTGACGTTCTGGCAAAACTACTAATTGTGCACCACTTTTTGCAACAGTCTCGTAATTAACATTTTTGCCTTTACCAATTTGTTCGAGCTTGTCCCAATCTTCGATGACCTCTTTATAAAGACCATCTGCTTTGTTCTTTTCACCAAAGCCAGCAAGGTATTTTCCGCCACCACCAACAACTACAACACAGTTGAGAGTTGGGTTGTGAGTTCCAACAACCTTGTCCACTGGTTTGTCAAGATGAAAATCAGCGCCAGTTGCATCTTTAATGTTAACAGCGCCAGTTGATTTTTGTGGAGTACTAGATTCTCCACAGCCTACAAAAGCTGCACAGGCTACCACAAGCAAAGCAGCGAGCATAGCTAAAGATAGACTTTTTACTACAGTCTTCACGACGTCCTCCTAACGTTTATTAAACTGTAATTGTTCATTGAGAAATGCGCGTGATTGGCGGCTTGTTGCACTGCGAACGCGAAAGGTGTTGCACTTTTCATCATAAACACGACCGCAACTTTCGGCACGTGTTACATCAAATACAATGCCCGCCGCTGCGCGAACGCAACCGCAACTTGCGCCGTGCGCGCCTTTGTCAATAAACTTCCCCTATCCATTGGTA
>JAKSUU010000062.1 GCA_024408695.1 Coriobacteriales bacterium
GTGCGGTTTTGTAAACAAACCTGGCACCTGTTATATCAATAAAAGCCCTTCTTTTATGAGCGAATATGAGCTTGAGTGCAGTGATATGCTTAGTGATGATGCAAAAGCTCATTCGCTAAATACACAAGACGATCTTTGCAAATTGCAGTCTTATGCTGGTTATGACAAGCTTTCTAGTATTCTTGCAAAATACGGCAAGTCTTTTCCTATGCGATATTTAACCAGTACAATCCCTGCATATGTGTGGAGAGCTGCTAGTTACGGTGAGCCCTATAAAATTTCTTCACTTATTATAAATGCTGCAAACCCTCTTGTAACTTATGCCGACACAAACACAGTACGAAAGGCTTTTGAAAAGTTAGATTTGATTATTTGCATAGATAGTGTGATGAGTGCATCCGCTGTATATTCTGATTATATTTTGCCTGTGGCATTGGCATTTGAACGCCCTGCCTTTCAAGCTTTTGGGGGAGTGAGTGATTTTTGTTATGGAGGTCCTTCAATCATAAAACCATTATATGAGCGCAAAAGTGATTATGAAATTTTTAGAGAGCTAGGTCTTGCTCTAGGTCAACCAAGTGAGCTTTGGCCTTGTGAAACTTTAGATGAAGAAATTGAACGTGTTGTTGCAAAATGCGGGTTTGATTACGATGCGTTTATAGAGCTTGGATATGCTGGCGGTTTAAGCGAAGATAATATTTACGATTATTGCACACAAACAGGTAAAATTGAACTTGCAAGTAGCATTTTGAAAGATTTAGGCGAAACCCCCGTTGCTCAAAATATAGCTTATAATTTTGTTTCAACATTTCAAAATGAGCATTATGATAGTCCCCAAAACTCAATTTTGACAATGATTACAGGCGCACGCACACAGCCTTATTGGGCATCTTGTTATTTTAGTATTGAACGTTTTAGAAAAATGCACCCGCGCCCAATGATTGAAATGTCGCAGTCCACAGCCGATAAACTTGGTCTTAAAGAAGGTGATGCGTGTGTAATTAAGGCAGCAAAAGACAAGTTTTTATTAGATGATTCTTGCGGAAAGTTAGTATTAGACATTGTCCAATATTTGCATATATCTAATATAATAGATGATGTAGTTTCTTGTGAATACGGTTGGTGGTATCCAGAAAAAATTAATGCGCCTGTAACCAAAAAAGAAATTTTTTATGATTTTTATAATCCTCATTTTAAAAAGGTGCATCGCTCAAATGTAAATTTATTATCAAGATGCGACTTACATGAAGTAGGTTCATTTTGCTTGCAAAAAGATGAAAGTGATTGCGACCAACTTTTTGGCACATGGATTTATAATGGAATACCAGTTACCGTAGAAAAATATAACGAAGAAGGATAAACATGGAAAAGAAATACGCAATTTTATTATTTAGCAAACCTCCAGTTCCAGGGCGTGTAAAGACTCGTCTTACTCACGTTAATGGTGGTAAATTTACGCCAGAACAGGCTGCGGAATTTTTTAAGCGTAGCCTTTGGGATGTATGCGAACTATGTATGTGGTGCATTGACGATTTAAATGCAGCAAACGAGGCTGAACGCAAAAATAATTCAGGTGCTCCTAAGCGTACTTACGATTTAATAGTTTCTACGACTCCAAAAGAAAGCATTCCTTTAATTAAAGAAGCATTAGAAGAAGTTGGCAATTGGCCACACAATATTAAGTATATGTATGATCATGGCGCAACTTTCGATGAACATTTTGATAATGCCATACGAGAAATTTTTGATGATGGTTACGAAGCTCTCGTTTCGATTGGTGCGGATATTCCAACTATGCCACGTTCACATATATCACAAGCTTTTCAGTGGCTCGACTATTTTAAGGAAGTTACCGGTGAGAGTGGATTTGTTGTCGCACCATGCCAAGAGTGTGGATCTTCGCTTATTGGGTTAAATTTTGATACTCCAATTAATAACCAGGGCATTTATTACAATATGGATGGTATTCCTGCCCTTGATGGCTATGTCCAAAAATTTAAAGATTCTGGCGTTCCTTGTGCCTATTTAACACCAGTTGCGGATGTTGATGAAATGAGCGATCTCGCTCATTGCCTTTCTTGTGCTCGCGCTTTGCAACAATGTGCAAAATTTCAAACTGGCATTTACTACCCAAGACGCTTACTCGAATGGGCAGATTGGATGGGTATTACATCAGTTGCAAAACCAAATGAAAACCATGATCCTCGTCAATACATTGATGATGTTGATCCGGATAAAACAGGAGCAGAAGCACCAGCCCTTGATGCTGAAGAAACCGAAGGTCACATTAAATAAATTGAAAGTATTATGGCTATCGATAAAGAAAACATTTTATTAGAAGATGAGGCTCTTTGTCCTCATTGTATGCAAGTTTTGCCTGCTATTATTTATAAAAATGGCAAAACCCAAGTCTATATGACTCGAACATGCCCAGATCACGGAGAAATAAATACATATCTTTGGCCAGATGCCAATCATTACATGTCACTTTACAGATTGCGCAACGAAGGCACACTCCCAAAAACTCGCGATGCAAAAATCACAGATAAATGCTGCAAATCTTGTGGGCTTTGCGCTCGACATATTCGCCGTTCAACTCTTGTAGAAATCGAGGTTACAAAGCGTTGCAATATGAAGTGCCCAGTATGTTTTATGTCTGCAGATAATACAGATGACGGTATTAGTTTTGAAGAAATCGAAGGTTTAATTAAAACGCTTGCGCATAAAGTTGGTCCTGAAACCGGCCTTCAAATTACAGGGGGAGAGCCCACAGTTCGCGATGATTTAGCTGACATTGTTCGTTGTGCTAAAAATCATGGTTTTGAAGGAATAGAAATCAATACTAATGGTCTAAAAATTGCCCAGGATATTGACTATTTACAATCACTTGTAGATGCCGGAATCACTGGCGTGTATATCGCTTTTGATGGTCTTACTCCAAATATTTACAAAGAAATCCGTGGTAGCGAAGCAGTTCTTGATATGAAGCTTAAAGCTATCGAAAATTGTCGAAAACTTGGCTGTCAAGTTGTAATTTGCATGACAATTGTCAAAGGAATAAATGAGGATCAAGTTGGCGATATTGTTCAGTTTGCTCTTGATAATTCTGATGTGATTTTTGGAGTTGCACTTCAGCCTGCCTTTACGAGTGGTCGCTTTGAACCTAGCGCTGTTCCTAATTACTCAATGGGCGACACAATTTTTGACCTCGAAAAACAAACTAATGGTCTTATTAAAGTTGAAGACATTTGGCCTCTTGGTTGCTCTCATCCTCATTGTGACACAGGAACATTTATGATTCTTGATGAAGATGCTAACTGGTATCCTGTGACTCGTGGTCTATCTAAGGAACAATACATTGAGTCTTATGATTCTGCATCTCCACAAGGTAGTGTTTTTGCAGATATACTGCACAAGCGTGGTATTACTACAAGCGGTGGCGTAAGCATCATTATCATGAATTATATGGATGCACTTACTACGACCATTTCGCGTATGAAGGAATGTAGCATGACAGTTGCTATGAAAGATGGACGAGTTATTCCATTTTGTTCTTATCAAATGACAAATTCAGAAGGCGTGCGCCTTTACAATATGTGGGGCGAGGAAAAATAAAAATTTCGCCCATCGGCATTTATAAAATTTGCAAGGAGAATAAATGGCAGATTATAAAATAATTCACGATAGCGACAAATGCCTAAAATGTGGACTTTGCGTTGCATTTTGTCCAAATGATTGTCTTGAGATGACAGATGCCGGCCCAAAAGTGATTGACATTGAAAATTGCGTAGGTTGCATGACATGCAATGGCAATTGTCAAGTTAAAGCACTGCAGGTAGAAGCTTTGACAGATGCGATTTTTGATCCTTATAAAGATGAAAAACGCGCTCCAAAAATTGACGACACATTGCAAACTCAATTTAAAGAATGGGAAGAAGCCTGCATAGAGGCTCTTAATTTGCGTTGGAAACCTGTAGCAGTTAATCTAATTGCTAAAGACGAAGCCCTGCCAGATTGCAAAATGCCTCCAAATAATATGCGTTTTTGTGAAGCGCTGATGGCTGCACGTAGGGGAGCAAGTATTCTTATGCCTCCTCATAAACATTCTTGTCCAGATGGTACTAGCATTTTTGGTATGACAGATGTTCCTAAAAAACTCGCAACTGGTGAGATTTACATGCTGTTTCATAAACTTGATAACAAAGAAGCTGCTGCTAATATGGTGCGCGAGCGTCCAACTCTTCCAAAATTTAGTATGCGTGCTACTTATGTGGCTCCTCTTAGCAAAACTGTTCGCAAGCCAGAAGTTGTTGTATTTACAGGCACTCGAGAAGATATGATGTGGCTTACGATGTCTATGTCTTATTACACAGGTGAGCGCTTTAACTATAAGGTCAGCGGCTATAATTCTATGTGTGTAGAGGCAGTGCTCTATCCATTTCTAGAAAAGCAGGCCAATATCACTCTTGGTTGCTATGGTTGCCGTGCTGCAAGTGACATTGGCGAAGATATGATGTTTATGGGTGTTCCAATTGAAATGATGCCTACAGTTGTTGATGGCCTTAAAGAACTTAGCAAAAAAGCAATACCAGATAGTCGCAATAAAATTTATCTACCACCAATTATGTAATATGGATAGCAAAAATCAAAACATAAAAATCCTAGAAGGTAGGCAAATTGCATCTGCTCTTGCTCCTACAAGCGTTGCAATTCTTAGTGCCAAAAATTCACTCCAAGATGCCAAGCACAAACATTGTGTAGCAACAATTGCATGGTTTATGCCAATTTCACATGAGCCCTCTATGATTGCATTTGCGCTACGAGGTCAAGGCGAAACAGCAAAAGCAATAAGCTCATCTAAAGTATTTGCATTAAACTTGCTTAGTCCAGACTATCTTGATGCAAACTTAGTTTGTGGTTCGCCTTCAGATGATAGGCTAAATGAGGCTCAATTAGATATCACAGACGCACAAAAGATTAATACTTGTGTGATTGAACAAGCACACAGTGTGTTTGAATGTTCTTTAGTTGAGCAAAAAACTTATGGAGACCATGATTTATTTGTTGCAAATGTTGAATATGCTTTCATTCGCAACAACAAGGACAATACAAATATTTTAATCAAAGACAGAAATACATATGGAACCTTTATTCCGTTGACAAAATAGGATAAATATGATAGCTCCATTGTTTAGAATTAGAAATTGCATAGAAGAAGACTTACCAGTCGTACGAAGCCTTTTTTATCAAGAAGGCATGGGGGACATCGACTGTATCCACGGCATCCGTGTGGCATATCTTAGCGAAAACAATCAGGTCATAGGGGCTTGCAGGGTAGAGCTTATGGAAGATGAGCGTTACTATGTTCGCCCAATAGTTGTTGACGATGCATGGCAGGGGCATGGAGTTGGCAAGGCCCTAATTACAGATGCTCAAAAATTCTACGAAAAACTCTACCTTGTATCTCAGGGTCGCAATGTTGAATTCTACAAAAAATGCGGATTCGATACCATGAGCATGCAAGATGTTAACCAAACTCTTCAAAATGAATGCAAGCTTTGTCCAGATAAAAATTGCCACCCGCAAGCCATGTATAGCAAAGATGCCCAGTTTACTTTTACAATTTTAGGCACTAGTAGTGGCTGTGGCGTCCCTGCGTGTTTTTGTAATTGCAAATCTTGTCAAGATGCTCGTCACAATCCAAAACTTCAACGTGGTGGCACAGGCGCATGCATAGAAGGATCCGTCAAAATTCTAATTGATGCATGTCCCGATGTTCGCGAGCATCTCCATCGAGAAAATATACGAGATTTTGACTACCTATTTTTAACTCATGCTCATTTTGATCATATAGGTGGACTTGGTGAGCTTGAATACTACAGTCGTCTTTATAGAGACCAAAAAATCCCCCTATATGGTAGCGAATATGCACTTGCGCAAACACTTGTAGAATTTGCATTTATGGATGATTGTTTTGATCCACATATATTAGAAGAAAATTCTTTTATACAATTTCCTGGTCTGACAATTGATGCATTACCTGTCTTTCATGCACCTGGGACATTTGGCTACTTAATAACTACAAAAACTACCAAAACATTTTATGCACCAGACACAGGTAAGCTCCCAGACAAAACCTCAAATCTACTTAAGGGTATAGATAATTTGATTATGGATGCTACACTTTTTAAGAAAAATGATAACTACCCAAAACATCATGATTTTAAACAAACAATAGAAGATGGCCTAAAGCTTGATGTAAAACATATTTATCTGACGCATGTTGCGCCTCATATGTGCGATTCACAAGAAAACGTAATTGAACTTATTCAAAAAGAAATTACACAATATAATGGTCGTGTTTTATTGGCCTATGATGGTCTTAAACTTGAAATTTAGTATAATATTAAATGTTTTTGTGCGATGAGTAATTCAGTAAATAAAATGGAAAAAGATGTCAAGATTAACAACGATACTTCATGCTCAAGCTATTTAT
>JAKSUU010000063.1 GCA_024408695.1 Coriobacteriales bacterium
ATTGGTTTTTATCATTATCTGCGTTATTATTAAAAGCAAATATCACCAGTGCGATTATTGCAACAAAAACAACAAGCAAAATAGCTAGAATAATAGCCTTAGTCTTACCATTTAGTTTTTTTTCCTTAAAATTATTGTTTGATTTTTGTATTGTTTTCGAATCGCGAGATTTTACATTAGACTTTAAAGAGCTAATTTCGGCGCCACATTTCTCACAAAACTTTTGATTCGCTTCAATTTGATTTCCACATTTTGGACAAAAATTTGTCAAAACAGTCCTTTCATGTTTACACTATTGCCTAATAATTATATATAAATTTTTATTTATCACCATCTAATGTATCATCTAGAACAACAACTAAGCTTGCACCACAATTAGCACAAAAGCGCTGATCTTGCGTTACGCTATTGCCACATTGAGGACAAAAATTAGTCACAAGCGTATTTGGCATTGAATTGTCATTTAAGTTATTAGAATCTGCAGATGCAGATAAAGATGAGTCCGGTATACTGGCTGCTATTTGGCTACTGTGGGAATTAATTGTTGCAATGTCACTTTGAGGAAGAGCCATAGGACATTCATTTGTATTATCTCCTTCTAATTCATTACTTGCATTCGCATTAGGACCATCTATTTCATTTGTTCCATACAACGGATGATATTTTTTGCCACCTAAAGGAGGCTGATAAGCGGAATACATGTCAAAATACTTTCCATTTGCATCGGAGTATGCTTTCCACTGGGGCTCATGCGCATTTTTATTGTAAAATTCTATTTCTGCCTCATCCTTAGGATCTGACATGTTCAACCTATAAGCAATACACTTTTTTACAATTTTTTGCGCAAGGGCTGAAGTATCCGTATACTCCTTAAAGGAAAGCTTAACCCTGTATTGTATATCATCGCTTTTATAAACCAGATTTATAGAATCTTTTGAAAGCATTCCTGATTGACGAATATAAGCCACAGATTGCAACCACTCATAGCGTATATGTCCAATGAACATTTTTCCTTTTCTTCTTACTGCAGCGATGCCTTTTTCTATGCCTGTCATAATGGCACCAGAAATCAAATCAGTAGAAATCCAGGTGCCACCTTTTATATAGTCAGTAGAAGATAGCACAACCCTAGAATCTGTAACATAAATATTGATATGAATTTTTTCAATATATTGGCTTGTATCATCTCCGGCAACAACATAAATATTATTAGCTACGTCTGTCCGAGAAAACGAACCATCCATTTCCTCTCTTTCTATATCACCGTCAGAAGAGATAGACGGATAAGCGTACTTGTCGACTTCTTCTCCAAAATGTGTAACATACATTGTTTCGTAAGCCATAAATGCCCCCAAATGTAACTAATTGCTAAACATTAATTAACTAATTATAAGTTAAAAATTTACTCATAGATAAGAAAAAAAAGGTTGTTTAAATATATTGGATTTAATGATAATGCTTTATTAAAAGCCACCGAAAGCGGTATAGACGCATTTGACTTTATATTGGGATAACTATAAACAAGAATATCGGATGGGGAATTCTTTACCTCTTTTTCTGAAGATGTAGGAATAGGTGATGCATTATCATATTTATATTCAAGTTTATCACTTTTATCATAACTGGATTCTACATGATAAGCATCAGGGTGCTCAGGTGACCCCTCGTACGTAAAAGACTTTTTTTCTGCACGAGAAAGAGATTCCGCTCCACGGCCATCCACCAACTCAGTAATAAAGCCGTTTTCATTAAATTTCATGTCCATATAACAAGTCTTATAAATATTGTCTGACTTTGGTCTAGTAAGTGAAACACTTTTAATCACATTGTTATCGTAATACTCAAAGGTAACCGTAGCTTTATCGGGTAGAATTTTTCCCTTTAACGTAATTTCGTATTCGAAAAATATTACTCTTCCCTTATTGTCTTTTTTGGGTGAAGAAGCCAATGCGTAAGAACTAACAGTAATAGGTGAAGCTATGCTAATTTTATGCGGCACACCATCGGAATCAATGTCTGTAAATAGTATATCACCATTCCAATTGGTAAATGCATGTAGGTTTCCGCCCTCATCGTAACTCAAACTATAATTCGAATCAGCAACCATATTGCAAGTTAAACCAGTTACTACGTAGTTATCTTCTTTTTTTGAAAAATTAAAAAATATAAAAATTAGCAAAGAGGCTATCAGGCAAACAACAACAATAATAACAATGATAATAATGGGCTTTTTTGTATTTACTTTTTTTGCAGAACCATGATTCTTCGCAGGTTGCGTGTCCTTACCTGTAAAATCACTACTCTGTTCGGTACTATCTGATTGTAATGTGGGATTTAGTTTGTGACCACAGTATATACAAAATTCACTTTTAGTATCAACGGCATTTCCACATTTTGGACAAAAGCTCGACATAAGACCTCCTCAAACCTAAAACATATATTAAGTAAATAACAAGTAACTCTTATTTAACCTCTTTGTCAACCACAAACGTAAACCACGCTTCTAATAAAACCCATATATCAGGGTATTGGAATTTTTCAAGTGGTGCCAACCAATATTGTTTATCATAAAATAATGAATCTAAATCGGACAAAGCTTTTTTTTGCGCATTAAATAAATACTTACCGTACAAAACATCAATAGCTCCACAATAAAACATAATAAGCAAAGCTTCTTCAATTGAGGAAAGCAATTCTAAATTTTGGGTGATTTGGTAATGGATGTCGAATGATAATTTCATTTTAGATTTATTATCTATATTATTCCTGATGCCTTTTGCTAAAGAAGCAATTTCTTGAGTTAAAGGAACGTCGGGAGCAGCATTAACAAATGTATCACATAAACTTGCAATTTGAGACTCCAATCCGCTAAAACCATATTCATCCCATAATTTTTCTCTGTTATCAAAATGATAATCTTTAAGTGTGATTTTCTGATCCTCAAACTCTTTATTTTCTTCGTTAACTTTATTGTCTAAAACTTGGTTTTGGCGTTCAATGTCTTGTTTTAATGAAGGATAATAACTTTTTCCACCCAATGGCGGATTATAGGAAGAATAAATCTCGATATATGCACCAGTTCCACTATCTACCTTAGCCCATTGTTGGCTCAAAGCATTATTGAAAAAATCGTTTTCTTCAGCACTTTTTTCATCCGACATATTAATCCTATAATTCACGCATCTTTTAAAAATACCTGTAGCGATTAATTTTGTATCAGTTGAAATAGCGAAAACCAGTTCCACTCTATAGAATTTATCATCACTTGTATAAAAGAAAGTCAATGTATCTTTGCTCGTTTCAGATAGTTTTTGATCATATCTTATTGCGCCGAGCCATTCGTATCTTAAATGTCCAATGCAGATTTTCACATCATCAAAATCATCTGTAGTATTTTGATTTGAATCACATAAGCTGGTTGAATTTTGTGTAGCATTTAGGTTTAGATTACAATTTGCATCAAAAGGACTATCACAAAAAATAAGACGCGAATTTGTAATGTAAAAATATGTATTTGCGTTTTCTTTACAATAGACCAGATCTGTATCCGCATATATTGAAATTTTGCTACCATATAAGCCTTGGCTTAAAGTACAATCTAAATTATCAATTTCTAACTTTTTTTCTTTTGTTATATATGGATAAGAATATTTATCAAAACCCTTACCCGGCTCAATAAAATACATCAACTCATATGGCATAAAAACTCCTTAATTGTTACAAGCAACTAATAAAATCATAAACTATATTTTAAAGTTATGTAAACTATTCATATGGGTAAACAAAAATTTGAAATAAAATTTTTAGTTGAAGGCATGCACTGCGCAAGTTGTGCTGCGCGCGTGGAAAAAGCAGTACTTGAATGCACGAACGTTGAAAGTGCAAGCGTAAATTTACTACGCAATATGCTATTTGTTCAGGGAACTATTAACGAAAAGCAAAAAAAGAAAATCGCTGACGAGGTTTGCGCATCTATCAAAGACATAGGTTTTAACGCCTCCGTCATCGATGATTCTAACTTTGAACAGGGTTTTATAGATTCAAAATCACAAATAGACAAAGCCAATAAAACGCGCAGGACAAAATTGATTGCCTCGATTATTCTAACTGTGCTTTTAATGGCTGTTACAATGTTAAATCCGATTGATCTGTTGCTTGGTGGACCAAATTTACCTGCAGCAATCACAAAAATTATTTTACAAGTAGCGCTTAGCGCAGCCGTCATCATCATAAATTTTCCCACATTTACTAGCGGTTTTAAATCTTTATTTAAGCTTTCACCCAACATGGACACTTTGGTAGCGCTAGGCGCAAGCATATCCTTCATATTTGGGGCAGTCTTAACTGTGCAATTTATAGACATCATTACAAGCGATGTTACATTTTTTGCCACACAAAATTACTTTAACTCACTCCCCTTTGAGCAAAAAAACATAGCAAATTATGCCTTCTACATCGAAAGTTGCACAATGATTTTAACGCTTTTGAGTATTGGCGAATATTTGGAATCTTATGCTAAATCCAAAACTACACAAGAGCTAGAAGGCTACATAAAACAAAGTCCTGAAATTGCGCATAAAATAATCACGCCCTCAGATAAGGAAAATTTTGCTTTTGAGCTCGAAAAAGGTCTGCATATAGATAATCTTAAAACCATCGACACAGATGTCTCAAAAATTCTTAAAGGAGACCTAGTCGTCGTAAAAACTGGCGATAAAATTCCTTGCGATGGCACAATTATTTATGGCTCTTGCAGCGTAAACGAATCTGCATTCACTGGGGAAAATATCCCGATAAATAAAAGTGCTAAACCGCAGAATGAGAATACCAAAGAATCAAGTCAACCGTCTAATCAAGACAATCAAGTACTTTGTGCAACTATGTGCATAGACGGATACGCAATAATACGCGCAGAAGGTGTAGGCAACAGTTCAAAATTTGCAGAGATTTTACAATTAATTGATAAAGCAACCATGTCTAAAGCGCCAGTTCAACGTATGGCAGATAAAATTTCAGGGATATTTGTACCAGCAATTATTGCTATTGCAACAGTTGTTTTTATTATTTGGATGATACTAGGGGCAGGATTTGCTGCAGCTATTAACTACGCAGTATGCGTTTTGGTTATAAGTTGTCCTTGTGCTCTAACGCTTGCCACTCCAACTGCCCTAATGGTCGCAAGCGGTCGGGCTACCAAAAATTCAATTCTCATAAAATCCGCAAGCATTTTAGAACGTGTATGTAAAATCACAGACATCTTTTTTGACAAAACGGGCACTCTTACACAGGCAAAATTTGAAGTTAAAGAAATTTTTACTTGCAATGATTATACAAAAGAAGAAGTTATACAAATTGCAGCAACAGCTGAAAAATTTTCCTCACACCCAATTGCAAATGCCATTTTAAGTTACACTGATGCTCAATATAAATCTCTAAATGAAGATAGGGCAACGCCAGAAATTTCTGAAATTGCTGGTCTTGGCATAAGCTATAAAACCCACGACACGCATATCCTGGTTGGAAACAAAATGCTTATGCAAAAGCATAACATTGAGATTACTATTAATGAAACAACACAAAAAACCTTAGAAAAATCGCAAACTCTTGTTTATATTGCAAAAAATGAAGCTCTTTGTGGGGTTATTACGCTCGGCGATACGATAAAAGAGGATGCTAAATCCACTGTACAAAACTTGCAAAATAAGGGGATTAAATGCCATATCTTATCTGGAGATAATGAGCACTCGACAAAAATCATCGCAGATCAACTTGATATTAGCGACTTTAAAGCAAATCTTTCTCCTCAAGAAAAAGCAGATGAACTTGCTCGAAACAAAAACGCAGGCTTTGTTGGCGATGGTATAAACGATGCCCTCGTGCTAAAAGTTGCTGATAGCGGTATCGCACTTGGAGCTGGCGCAAATATTGCTCTTGATAGCGCAGATATTATTCTTTCTAAAGACAAACTGAGTAGTGTTTGCGAAGCAATAGACCTTTCGAAAGCAACGCTTCGAATCATTAAGCAAAATCTGTTTTGGGCTTTAATTTACAATGTCTTGTTAATCCCCATTGCAGCAGGCATCCTCACCCCATTTGGAATTATTCTAAATCCAATGATAGCCTCAGCATTTATGGCATTGAGTGACCTATGCGTTGTAGGAAATGCACTTCGATTGCGCAGATGGAAACCAAATACAACTTAACACATCATTAAAAATGATTCCTGACCTGCCAATTGGTACAAAACATATCAGGTATAATTTGTACCACAAAACGCAACAGTAAGGTTACCGTCCCCAAGTGTTGCGTACCTTTATGCTGTTAGGTGTTTAGGCGTCGT
>JAKSUU010000064.1 GCA_024408695.1 Coriobacteriales bacterium
TCCGGATCCGCAAGCTTATAAGTCCTAATAATTTAGGTCTTCATTTTAGATAAGTTCAACTCACATTTAAGATCTAAATTTCGTAATATTTAACATTCCAATGTAGTTTTGCTCGCAAATCAAATTTACGTCAAGCAATATCCTTCACCTGGATCATTGGGTGAAGAAGTACCTTCTTGAAAATATTTACATTGTCCACATTGGTGTGGATCTTCGTCGCTTCCATTATATTTAGGGGTGTAAAGGAATGGCAATAATCTGTAATGTACGTATATTTTTTGCTATTGTACCTGCATTCCTTGTAGTTTTTGTGAGCTTTTCGTCATGGGTTTTATTAAGTTTATTGTCATCCATCTTAGTCGCCACCTCTAGCGTTTTTTGTATTATATAATAGGATTTTTTATGTGAATTAATTGGCAAATGTTAGTGCGAAAGACTCAGACATAAACATAACAAAGCTATAATATTATTATTATGGAAAATATAATAATACTAAACGAAACACCTGAAGATTATCGCGAAACGGAAAACTTGGTTCGTGAATGTTTTTGGAATGTTTACAAACCAGGTTGTAGCGAACATTATGTGCTTCATGTGCTTAGAGGCAACGCAGATTTTGTGAAAGATCTCGATTTCGTTATGAAGCTTGAAGGAAAAGTTATTGGTCAAATTGTTTTTGTAAAAAATCGAGTAGGGGATGTACCTGTTTTAACAATGGGCCCAATATGCATAGATTCTAAATATCGTGGTAAGGGTTTGGGAAGAAAGCTCTTAGAATTTGGACTAGACAAAGCAAAAGAACAAGGATACACAGCCGTTCTTATTGAAGGTGATTATAACTTTTATTCAAAAAGTGGTTTTGATTATGCATCAAAATTTGGTCTTAAATATGAAGGGCTACCAGAAGGCGCAGACAGCTCTTTCTTTTTATGTAAGGAACTTAAGCTAGGCAGCATTAAGCCAGGAACATACGCACCACATCCTGCTTATTTAGTTGATGATAAAGATGTAGATGAATTTGATAAAAATTTTCCTAAAAAAACAAAACTAAAGCTTCCAACGCAAATATTCTAAAACTTTTAATCAAGGTTTATTTTCCTTATTTCGATAAATTGACCATACTGACTGTCTATTTCTTTACGAAATAACATCCCTATAAACTTATGATAAAATTAATGTTTAAAATGAAATCAAAATTTTTGAGGGGGAGATAAAATATGAAAAAGATAGCAACAGCAATAACGCTTATTCTTTTATTAACGCTTGGGGCAGTGTTGGTTTCTGGCTGTACTTTGACTCCTAAAGATATCGATAAAGTCACATCGGAATTAGCCTCTGCAGACAACCAAAATGCCGAGAAATCGACATCGGCAGATAAGGACAAGAACTCGTCAGGAATAGACAAATTAGGCTCCCAAGAACAAAATATTGAAAAGGGTTTCTATTTTAAAGGCAAAGACGGAAAGCCTGATTTTAGCAAACGCATTGTTTCAGGAACAATAGTACCTAAAAATAGCGAGTTGGCTTTATTTGATGCTAATAAAAATTATGTTCGATTTAAAGTTCAAGATGGCAGTTCATTTATGAGATTACAGTTTGGTAAGTGGTACGGTGCAGGCAACACAGAATATGTGGTCGACTATATTCGTCCTACTCCTGATGAATGGGAGTGTATTTATTTGTATAGAAGATAAGTTAAAGTGGAGCACTAAAAATAATAATTACCTTTTCCACTTTTTTGTAAAAAAATCTCTAAATGCGAAAAGAATAAGGTTTAGTATTGTAGATTTGTGGTTATTTTAACAATAAAAAAGGCCATCAATTAAAATAGACTTAGATTTAAGAGTGTTTGCTTATAACTGAGGATCGACTACAGTAGCATTACGTGAATGACCTGCATCGCAATCCCATACAGGTTGATTAAGATCATTATTACATAGCCATAAAACAATGTGTATGCTTTCTTAATATACACCAACAAATTATTTTATAGCTTAGCGATGCAGTACCATTCGTTATCGATAGATTTTAAGTGAGAACTTTTAATTACTATCCGCCGAGAATACTATTCATATTTATATGATAATAGGAGCCGTAATATTTGCCATATTTGCAAAAAAACTTGGATTTGCCAAATAGTGGTAGTAGTGGTAGCCCGGAGGGGATTCGAACCCCCGATCTCCGCCTTGAGAGGGCGGCATCCTGAACCGCTAGACGACCGGGCCACTTTTACGATTGAATACAAAGACCTGCATTCACGAATAATTATTTTAGCAATTAATTAAAAATTTATGATAGTTTATGCGCTTTTAGTTTTTGTCAGAGCTTGTATCTGTTGTGGTCTCCGCATCGCCTGCATTAATTGTTGCAACTTTCTTGCGTCTGCGCATAACAAGATATGTAGCTAAAATGCCAATTGCAAGTCCGCCAAGACCAGCAATAATGCCAGCTGTCAAGGCATTTCCGCTTCCAAGTGCAGTGCCAGATTTATTAGCCTTATTATCTAGCCATTCATTATAAGAATCAAATGGAGAATACTGACTTTCTGTACCACCTAATGCCTCTACAGTAGACTGAGGAGCCGCACTAAGCATTACCGGGTTTTGTGCATTTACTAAAGTAACAAAATCATGATAACAATACTGGTTATCGCGTCCTCTTGGATTATTTAGTTGACCTCCACCATCTAGTTTATCTCCTATAGTATAAGCATAATCTAAAAAGCGATCATTGCCGTTAGCATTGCTGTGTACTAGTGCGCACAATGTTGTATTCTTGTTAATTTTTGTGCTTGTGGCATCAAGAACATCACCAGTTAGCTTCTTTTTCCAATTAAAATTGCTTTTCTTTAGCTCTCCGTAAGTTTTATCTTCTTTGGGGTAGTGTCTTAATCCTCTGCTATCGTGATAAACCCAAGATTCATGCATGGCAATGCTATTGTCGGCATCCGTTAATTCTTGCAGACCGTCTGTGTAATTTGTAAGAACGCTTGAAAATTTGTTTTCTGCCTTTTTGCCGTCGGCATTAAAAATAAACTGACAAAGATATTCGCCAAAGCTTATTGTGTGATCTGGATACTTAGAATTATAATAATAGGATAGCATGGCAGACGCACTTTCTCCAATCATGAAGTTTTTTAAATAGCTTGCATATACTGAACTTTCGCTTCCGGTGTAATAAACTCTATCTTTTTCTATTTTATAGTCTCCGTTGTCTTTATTGCCACTAGAATCTGTCTTCCAGCTTAGTTTTATGTGCGATTGAACAGTGGCATAAGAAACACGACTTTGAGTTATGTAGCAAAAATCATCATATCCCTTAATGCCATTATTTAGCGCAGAATTTATAATATCAACTGTTTTTTGCCATTTGTTTACAGTTTTATTTAAGTCGCTTGTATCTTTGCTTTCATCTTTAGTTGTAACATCAGATTTTCCAAGCACATCAAGGGCAAAAGTGGCATACTGGCTGGTTTTAAGGGACATACTAGCGCAATAAAGCTGAATTGTATCGCGAGCTTCGCCTTCAAAAGTATTGCTCATAATGATTGAATTTAAAAGAGAGTCTAAAGCGTTAAGCTTGTCTTTGTCGGTTAAATAAGAGCAATAATTAGAAAATGTCTCTATAACTCTTTTAGTGAAATTATCGTCGGAGTTAACTTGAATAACGCTAATTCTATATTGCAAAACATTTATTAAATCACTTGTAAGTGAGTTAAGTGCATTGTCCTTTTCTTCTTGTGATGCCGCTTTCCAACCCTCACTTGTAAAAATTGGATAATTTTGTACGGTTATATATTTGTCAATATCTTTACCATTATCAAGAGCTGACGTGATTTTTTCGGAAGTATAGGTTTTTATTGTGTCTATGTAGGTATCTGCAGAAAAATTCTTCATTTCTTGAGGGAGAGCATCGGCCTTAATTTCTACACAGGGGAGGTCTTTAAAGCGTTCACTAATACCGTTGTCACGGGTTAAAACAAGTTGTTGCGTGGCATCTTCTTCATCCCCAATAATTTCGTAGCCAACTACAACCGATGTGTTATCAAGATCGCCTTTACGGGCCTTATCGCTATCATTTTTACACCATTCTTTTATGCCAGAGCGGATTTTATAATCGTAATCACCAATTAGAGATTCCATACCATTAGTGATGTATTCATCTTGAAATTGTTTCCACTTGTCATCGCGATTACGCGCTTCTTTTATGCGTTCGTTGAATTCGGTTTGGCTTTTAAATTCGCTAAGTTCATTAATTAGCTGGTCAACTTTAGCGCTAATTTGTGTGACTTCATTGTGCATATCCTGAATTTCTTCAAACATTTTTTGTTCAAGGCTGATTTCTGTAGAAGATGAACCCCCAAAGCCTAAAAATTTTAAAATCATATTTGTGTAGCCGATTCCAGTGCTTAGCTGTGCTCCAAATGACACGAGCCCTGCTCCGACATCTGACCAGCTATCAAGGCCAATTTTTTCAAGGACTTTATCTGCTGTTTTTATAATATCGTTTGTCTTTTTAATTGCATCATTTGCTTTATCTAGATAACCAACAGCATCTTCAGCTTGCGCTGGCATTGGAGCAATTGTGACATTTGCTCCAATTAAACAAAAACTCAATATAAGACAAAGGAAAATTTTTGGGATTTTGCAGTGAGACAATTCTTTCATAATATCTCCTAGTCATAAGATAATTTTGGCTGGGGTAGAAGGAGTCGAACCCTCACTAACAGAACCAGAATCTGCTGTCCTACCATTAGACGATACCCCAAAGGCTTTAAAAATTATATAGCACTTTTAGTTTTAGTTTGTATTTAAGGCTTAGTTATTTAATAATGCGTTAGCCTCTTCTTGAAGTTTGGCTTCAACATCTTCTTTTGCTTCGGTTGGTGTTTGTGCTGGTGCGTTAATCATTCTGCTTAAAGATGTGTCCTCTGAAAATGTAGTGGCATTATAGCAAAATAGAACATTGATTACACTGTTTGAGCTAATTAAATCGTTAAGATTGCCAGTATAATAGCGTGGGTCAACAACTAAGATTTTATCAAAGTCGCCTATCATAAATGGAATAAAACAATTTGCATAAGAATCTTTAATAATTAAAAGTGTTCCGCGTTTGGCATTAGAGTAGTTATCAATTTGAATTAACGGGTGGTTTCCACCAAAAAATACTTGATATGCGTCTTTTTTATCTAATGCCGATGATACGAAAGGAGATATTTGTTTGTCTTTGTCTTCAACATAAGTTACAAAACTTGGAGTTTCAACATCGCTTCTCATAAATATATGTAATTCTTCTGTGCCACTTAGCAGATAGCCACCTTCTGAAGCTAGAGATCCTTGGAATGTATTAGATACGAGCATATCTTCATATTTTTTGTCTGTAGCCTCGGTTATTCCCATTTGACTTGCACATTGCAAATATGCTAGATAAGCGCCTTGTGATGTCCAGTGGTGATCAAATTTATAATAGATTTGGTCATCTTTGTTATCCATAAAAGTGTCCCATAGCTCTATTGGGGTGATACCAGCTTGTTTAAATTGGGAATTTATAGTGTCTAAATATTCTTTTTGATTTGATGGAAGGGCATAATCTGGAATTTTGTCCTCGTTTATTCCAGCAGCCGTTGGGGCAATTAGCGCATATGTTTTAAGATCTTGGTGTTCTGCTTTAAATTTAAGAATGGCATCGACTGGCGTGTTGTCGCTAGGTTTTGTAAATTTTTGTATTAAGCTTGAGTCAGAACAATGATAAACACCATTGTTTTCGATCCTTCCAGTTAATTGCATAACAAAAGTGTTAATTGTAACCCATAGGTTTCTAAGTGGAAATTGATCTTCAACATATGTTTGGTAATCATCTTGCAAAGTTCCAGATAGGTAACTATCAAGACTTATGGTAGGGAATTCTTGTAGCGGGCGGTTTTCAGTTTCTGAAAAATTGCTATCTGGAATCAATATACTTGTAACTAGTAAAACTGCAATTAATGATAGAAAAGTTATTCCTACAACGGTTCCATGTCTTTTTCTTTTGGTGCGTCTAGGTGGTCTTTCGCCTGAAGTATTGACTGAACGCGCATTGCTTAGTTTTCTATTTGTGACGCTGCTGTATTCAGAACTATTTTCTATTTCATCTAGCTTTTCGAAGTCTAGTGTAGATTCAGCTTGGTTATGATGTGTTGCGAAATTATCATTTTGTGGTTCTATTTGAGGA
>JAKSUU010000065.1 GCA_024408695.1 Coriobacteriales bacterium
AAGATGGAATAGAGCTCAAGGTAAAATTTGTTATTGCCCATCTTCAATTAATGGTAGACGATTATATTCCTGAGCTTGCAAAACATAATTTATTCTTGAATTTAACACCTTTCTGGGTACGTTACAACGAAGAAGTATGTAGTTCAAGTGATATTGTTGTTCTTGATAAAAATCTCTATGAGATTCCTGTTGAAACCATTCATGAGGTTGAGCCACTAATTACAATATTCAAAGGTGAAGAAGTTTTTAAAGCCTAAATTGACAATAAATTAAATCAAGGGCAATATTTAAATTTGAGCTAACTCGTGACTTAATGTCGTAAAGCTTTCAAAACCTTCGCCGGTGATAACGCCTGTGTCTTCTATGCGAATGCCGAATTTACCTGGTAAATAAATTCCTGGCTCCACCGTAACTACATTGCCAGATTTTAGCTTTTTCTTATTGAAAGGGCTTAGATTTGGTGCTTCATGAATGTCTAAGCCAACACCGTGACCAAGGCTATGCCCCATCAAATTTTTATATCCACACTTTTTCATAACTTTAAGAGCAAGATTGTGGGCTTTGTTTGCTGGATAGCCCTCTTTGATGCTAGCTTTTACCTTGTTATGCGCTTTTAAAACTGCATCATAAACTTGTTTTTGCTCCTCACTTGGCTCACCTACACAAAAACACCTTGTGCAATCGCTATTATAAATATTTTTAGCGCCAAAATCTATGAGAAGGATATCGCCAACTTGAACTGGACGGGTGCTTGGTCGAGCATGTGGATTTGCAGAGTTAGGACCAGATGCAAGTATTGTTTCGAAAGCAAGACCAGGGCAATTTACTTGCAAGAGCGAATCAAGCTGCTTTGCATATTCAATTTCAGTTTTGCCAAGATGAAAATCACTAATAAACTTTTTCAAGGCAAAATCGCTGCGTTTTTGAACCTCTTTTAAAAAGTTGATTTCTACTGTTGGCTTAACCGCACGAAGTTTTTTAACCGGACTTTCGACAAGTTTAAGCTTTTGAGTTTTAAGTTTCTTTTTAAAAAATAGGTAAATTTGAGCATTAAAACTATTCTGGAGTGCAACTTTTATCTTTTTATTTTTCATCTTATTCAAGAAATTCGCGCATGATTCAAATACAGAAATATTCTTTTTGCTTGCACAAACTATTTTTAATTGCTGGCCAAATTTTTTGTTTTTTGATTTTATAGCGTTGTAATAACGGCTGTCTGTAAACAAAATTGCCTTATCCTTTGTAATAAGGAGAACATGAGCGTTATCGCTATCGAGCTCGTCTACAAAGCAGGTAAGGTATAAAATATCTTTTACATCTTGCAAAACCAAAGCGTCAATTTTTTGTTTCCTTAAGATTTTGCGCAGATTCGAAATTCGCATTTTAGAAGTATTACCGTTGAATACCTGGTTTTTCAATTGTTCAAAATTTAATGTCATTATATTACCCCTTTCGCAACACTTGGGAACGGTAACCTTAGTGTTGCAATTTATTATGCTCTAGATCTACAAAACGCACTAATGTGTTCCCTTAAAACATCTTCATCAACATTGCATGCTAGTGGATTTCCAATGTCACGCAACAAAACAAAGTGTATCATAGAGTCCAAATTTTTAGACTTTTTGTCGATTTTCATGAAGTTATAAATGGCCTCTTCTTCCAATTTATCTTGAATTTGACCGATATTAAATCTATCAAGCAATTTATCAATCTGTTTAACAACTTCAATGTCTAAACCACAAACTTGCACGCTTAAGCGCGATGCAAAACGAATTCCTTCCGCCACGGCCAAGCCATGATCGATTTGCGACTTTTTACTTAAATAAATAGCTTCTAGCGCATGCGCAAACGTATGGCCAAAATTTAAAATCTCTCGAACCCCCTGATTATCATATGGATCAAAGGATACGAGTCTTCCCTTTTCTTCCATACTCAACTTAATAGCATTGGTTAAAGCAACTTCATCTGAATCCAAAATACTTTGTGCATTATCACGCAACCATTCAAAAAAAGAACGGCGTTTTGCAATAAGGCTAGTTTTGATAAGTTCTGCATAGCCATTTTGAATTTGCGCTGGCGCCAAAGTGTTTAAACAGCGAGTATCCGCACAAACATAAATGGGTTGGTGAAATACGCCAATCAAATTTTTACCCTGGGGCATATTGATTGCACCCTTACCACCGATGCAAGCATCTACCATAGAAAGAAGTGTGGTTGGAACAATTGCAAAATCAATTCCACGCATATAAGTAGCACTTACAAAACATGCAATATCACTTACAACACCTCCACCAACTGCAACAATCAAATCTCCACGATTGTATCCTCTTTGCGACAAATTTGTCCAGATATCGTCAATAACATCAAGGCATTTGCTGTATTCACCTTCTTTGAAAGAGTATGTCTCGACCAGAAAATCTGCATCTTCAAGTTTATTTTGAACAATTTCACCATAGATAGGCTCTACTTTTTTATCACAAATTATAAGGATTTTTGCCTTTGGCTTAAGAGATTTTATTTCATCTGCAAAATTTGAAAGTGCACCACGACCAACATGCGCATTATATGAAAGTGCAGTTTCTACCATTCCAAATCCTAATTTTATAATGTTTGACATATTTACCTCTTTGTAGTTCAAATATAAAAAAATTTGCTAGCTACGAATCCAAAGCCTTATCAGTCCTTTGCGCATTAATAGAATCGCCTACAGTTTTATCAGCACTTTCTTCGTGAGATTTTTCGTTTTCTAAAACAATATTCATTGCAGCAATTGCACATTCTAACATAGACTCATCTGGAACTTTAGTAGTAAGCTTTTGCATTTGAAGCCCTGGCCAAAGGATGATTTTTACAAAAGGGTTTTCTGGATGACTACCAGCCCATTTAACGGTGACTTCGTATGAAATACCCGCAATTAAGGGAAGCAAAATAATACGAGTAAGCACGACAAGAATAAAACGGAGTGGGCCTTCGGTAATACCGGTCAAATCAATTAGAGAATTTATCGGTTGTCCTAGAATTGAATAAATGAGAATAGCAATTATCATAACCATAAGTAAAAACGCAGTTCCACAGCGCACATGTAGACGCGGAAAAATGGCTGCATTACTTGGGGTAAGTTCAAGGCCATGCTCGTAGCAGTGAATTGTTTGATGCTCTGCACCATGATACCTAAACATACGCGTAATATCTTTCATGAGAGAAATTAACCAAACATATAAAACAAAAATAACAACACGAATAACGCCGTCAAATATGTTCCAGCCAAGGGTATTCATTTGCTCTTCGCCAAAAACAAGATTACTTAAAAGCGCTGGAAGAGCAATAAAAATTGCAATACCAAGCAAAGTGCCAAAAATTACAGATACAATGGAAAGTGCACCCAAACCAGTGGACTTTTTCTCTTTGTTATCATTGGTCTGTTCATCTTTTGTAGTTGAGAGATTTGAAGATAGATTTTCTGAAGAAGCTTCGTTCGGAAAATTAGAATGATTCCCCGAGCAATTGTGTGAAAGCTCGGTGTTTGGGTTCCGATTACCAGAAAAATTGCCAGCGTTCGTGGTTAAACAGTTGCCTGCGTTTTCGGTGTTTTGGGCTGGATCATCGGCTCCATCACTGGTGTTTGAGATCGAGCAGTTGTCCTGGTCATCGGTGTCCGGGGATGAACAGTTGCCTCCGCCCCCGGCATTTGGGGATTCTTCATCTTCCCAATCAAAAGCATATTCGGTTGAAAGCGTAAGTGCCTTGTACCCCAAAATTAACGATTCCACAAAAGCAGTGCAACCTCGAATAACTGGCCAGTGAAGCCAACTACGCTTATCTATGCGACTAACAAGATCGTGGCTTTCGGTATGAATTGTGCCATCAGGCTGGCGAATTGCAACAGCCCAAATATATTTTCCGCGCATCATAATACCTTCAATAAGAGCTTGCCCCCCGATATGCGTGCGCGTTTTTACATCAAAATCTGCCTTCATGGCAGCTTTTGAATTTAGTATATTATCTTGATTATTCGACAAAATAAAAGACACTCTTAATTAAATTTCGATTTTGGCCCAAGGATTTCCGCAACTCATTTTGCCTTCTGGACAACAACCTTTAACACAACCAGGACCAGCTTGCTTAAAAAGTAAAGGTGCGGTAGGGCGAACGAGTTCAAGCATTCGATTTGCAACAGCCCTGATCTCCCACTGGGCACGGCTACAACATCGTAAGCTAAAGAAATGATGTAGCTCGCGAACATTCATAGTAACAACAATTTTTGTCTCACATGCATTTGGAAGCAAATAGCGTGCATCTTCTGCAGGAACACCTGCCTGTGCAAGTTCACTATATGCATTAAATGCATCCGTGGTTGCCTTTGTATATTCTTCTTCCTTACCAGCATCAATAACACTTTGAGGGATAATGAATTCTGGAGCTTCATCAAATTTTACGTATCGTTGAGATTGTTGATTATAAGAAGCCATACGATGACGCACTAACTGGTGTGTCATTGCACGCGAAACGCCTTCTATGGCAAAGGTGTAGGAAGCATGTTCAAGGGCAGAAAAATGACCTCCTTTTAATATTGTCATAAGCACTTTTTCTTGAGCCTCATCACTCATAGTTTCCATAAGTTCAGCAGCACCAACCGCAGCATAACATAAACGAGCAGCACTTGCAATTGCAGCCTGGGGATTTGGCGTGTAATTCAATAATTTTACGTCCATTTTTGCTCCTATTACCTCAATATCTCTAATTAAATTTTATCAATAAAAATAAGATAATTTGCGATTATATAAAAAAGACCTCAAGTAATTTGAGGTCTTTTCCTTTTAAAGTGTAGTAGAAATTTTATTCTGCAGGGGCATCTTCTGCAGGGGCATCTTCTGCAGGGGCATCTTCTGCAGGGGCATCGGCAACAGAAGCGTCAGCGACATCCTCACTTGTTGTTTCTTCTGCAGTTTCTTCAGCAGGGGGATTTTCCTTAGCTTCTTTAGCTGCCTTTTCTGCAAATTTCTTAGCGCGTTCTTCTTTTGCAGCTTTCTTTTCTGCACGAATTGCAGCAGCTTCTTTTTCTGCGGCCTCGTTAGCTTCTTTTTTAGCAGCCTTTTTGGCGGCTTCTTTTTCTGCAACCATTTGAGCAGCACTACCAAATTTGTCGGCAAATCTTTGAACACGACCACCAGTATCAACAAATTTTTGTTGACCTGTAACAAGTGGATGGCATTTGTTACAAAGCTCAACCGTAATTTCAGGCTTAGTGGAACGTGTTGTGAAAGTGTTTCCGCAACTGCAACGAACAGTGCATTCTACGTAATCTGGATGAATTCCTTTTTTCATTTTTTCTCCTTATTATCGCTTGGTTTCCGACCAAGTCAAGTCGAATTAAATATTATACTAAAAAAACAAAGTAATATCAAAAATTTTCAATTATTTTAAGAAATGTTACCACCAATTAGAGACCAAATTATGCCTATCGCCATTCGATTAAATATTCAGTATCATCATATATCGAATCATGGTCTAAGTAATTCAAAAAACTATAATCAGAGTTCAGCTTCGTCGGACTCCCTCCCTCGGAAGGTATAAAATATAAACTAACACCAGTTTTGCCGTCTTCACTACCAATAAATAGAATTTTAGAGTCATCAGTAGAGTAAATTGGGCACATACATCGAAAACGTGAATCTTTATTGATAAACAATTTAGTCTCAGTTGCCCTATTATATAGATCGGATACATTTTTATATGAATCGCATAAACACATAGTTATACCTTCAGCAGATTTGCTACGCATTTCGTCGGCACTTACATATTTACTGCCGTCATGTGAAAAACTCCACAAAGTACTAAAGTCAAAAGGACCAAATTTGGTCATTGAACTATCCGAAGCCTCTCTACTAGGATGCATAATATCGCCATTTGGAGCAATAAGATATAACATATCCCCATAAAAATGAACGTCATCAGGATAGCTGTTAACCTTAGTTAAACTACTAAATTTAAAATCATCAATTGGAAGCTTATAGAATCCGCTGTTTTTTTCATTAGGTATTTCACCGTAAAAGTAAACATATTTACCGTCTGGCGAAAACCTTATTTGGCTTTGTTTTATGGAACCAGTGTAGTTCATATCTTTCATTAATTGTTCGGTAACATCAGTTAAAGAGCCATCTGCATTAATATACCCTACATGCCTAGGCGATG
>JAKSUU010000066.1 GCA_024408695.1 Coriobacteriales bacterium
TCATCCAAAAAATTATATTAACTTTAGAAATAGTTTTGATATAAAAACTTCAATAGTATTAATTGTTCTTTTTTTATTAAGTGCTCTAGCCGTTATTTATTCAATGTACCTAAGTCATACATTCAAAAGTGATCCCTATATTTTAGGTGTACAGGGACGATATTTTCTACCAATATTACCAATGTTATTATTAGCTATTAGGCAAATTCCTATAAAATATCCTCGCAATTTAAATCAGAGTTTTGTAATTATTATGCTTGTAATAAATATGATTTATATGCTTTGGATGTTTGCAACTATACTTTCTATTTAGTGCCCAAAAATGTAAATTTTGAATTATTTTAGTAAAATAATGATTTGCGAAAAATTTTTGTAAAATGCAAGAAACAAAAAAGACACAAAAGAAAAAAGACTGGTTTATTGTTAAATCCTTAGTTTCAAAGGATTTCAAAATCAAGTATAGACGCTCCATCCTTGGTGTTTTGTGGTCCGTATTAAATCCACTACTTATGATGATTGTTTTAACTGCTGTCTTTTCTTACATGTTTAAATTTGATATTGAGTTTTTTCCAGTTTATTTGATTTTGGGGCAAACTTTATTCAACTTTATGTCTGGAAGCACAACCGATGCCATGACATCTATTATTGACTCGGCTCCTCTAATAAAAAAAATCCGAATAAATAAAATAATTTTTCCTTTTGAAAAAGTCCTTTTTGGTCTGCTCAACTTTGCAATCTCGCTTATAGCCGTCGCCGCTGTTTTAATCTTTTTTAGAATTTCTCCAACAGCAAATATTTTGCTGTTACCAGTTTTACTTTTAGAATTATTTATGTTTACTCTTGGGCTTGGTTTAATATTATCAGCTCTAACAGTATTTTTTAGAGACATCGAACATCTTTGGAGCGTCATTGCTACTGCATGGATGTATTTAACGCCACTATTCTACCCCACCAGCATTTTACAAGACTGGATGATGCGCATTATGGAATTCAACCCAATGTACTATTATGTAAATTATTTTAGAGAAATTGCACTTTGGGGTACAACACCTGCTATAAGTGAACAACTCATATGCCTAGGATGTGGCGCAGTTGCTCTCGCGATTGGATATTTGATATTTAAAAAAGTAGAAAAGAAGTTTATTTTATATGTCTAATACATCTGAAAATAAAGCATTTGATCAAGAATCAAAAACCAACATGGCAGATAAAAGCAATGATAATATTGCTATAGAAGTTAAAGATGTCTCTATGACCTTTAATATGGCATCTGAACAATTAAATTCGCTAAAAGAATATTTTATTTCACTTGCTAAAGGAAAACTGTATTTTGAAGAATTTAACGCCTTAAACGACATAAGTTTTACTGTAAACAAAGGTGATGTTTTTGGAATTGTTGGAACCAATGGCTCCGGCAAATCAACCATGCTTAAAATTATTGCGGGTGTTTTAGAACCAAGCAAAGGCTCTGCCACTATCAATGGCAATATTGCGCCTTTAATTGAACTAGGCGCAGGATTCGATATGGAGCTTAGTGCTCGCGAAAACATTTACCTAAATGGTTCACTTTTAGGCTATTCCAAAGAATTTATAAAACAACACTTTAATGAAATTGTCTCCTTTGCAGAAATTGAGCAATTTTTAGACATGCCTATGAAAAACTATTCGAGCGGCATGGTTGCACGTATTGCATTTGCTATTGCAACGGTTATCGTTCCAGAAATTTTAATTGTTGATGAAGTCTTATCTGTTGGCGATTTTATGTTTCAACAAAAATGCGAAGATAAAATAAATTCCCTAATCAAACAGGGTGTTACTGTCTTAATTGTTTCACATAGTATTCATCAAATTGCGCGACTTTGCAATCGATGCATTTGGATCGAAAAAGGGCATACAAAAATGCTAGGAGATGCAAAAACTATTTGCGATGCATATATTTCAGTTGGTGGTCGCAAAGGCTCAAAAGAAGCGGAAAACTATATTTTTAAAGCAATCAAAAATCAGCAAGATTTAAACGCAGATATTCAGGCTATTTGTACTGCTAATTACTCACAAACTAGTGTGCGCCTTAACACTAAAGTAATAGAAAAGCTCAATACTGATACACTTATTGTTATCCCAGGACTTACGCACATAGATAGCGTTGCTGCGTCATTTATTGCGGGTCACTACAACTGCCCTGTTCTTGCTGTTCACATAAATAATATCGATGATTACTCTCGAGAATTCATATTAAAATACAAACCAACAAGAATCTTTTTTATAGATATTGCACATAATTCAAATGAACTTTTAGACAAATTAAAGTCACTCACAAATTATGACAATGTTAAGTATTTTGTTTTCAATAATGACCAAGACCCTATTGCGCATAGCAAAGATTTACTAGAATTTGGTTCTAAAAACTCAATAATGTCTAACTGCATTTGTTTAATAGATTTTTGCGAAACTTTTACCGCCTATGCATTAAGCTCTTATCTATTTGCAAACAAAATTCCATGCTATATTGTTCCAGTCGAATTTGAAGCTAACAAAAAAGATATTTTAAATGTAATAAGCAAATATGAATTTAAAAAAGTAATATTAGCCGGAAGCAAACTTAATAATGAAATAGAAACTGCAATTATAGAAAAAGGGATAGAAACCATAAAATTTAATGACACCGACGCCAGTCTTAACACCTTTAATGCTTCAAAATTTGTTTTAGAGAATCTAAGTAGCGACAAGCAAAAGAATCTGTGCTTTGCACTTCAAATTAATAGTATTTGGCAAGAATTACTAGCATGCGCACCATTTTTACATCACACGAATTCTTCATTAATTTTGCAAGATATGCGCAGTTTAGATAATATTTATGAATTGGTCAAATTAACTGAAAAACATTGCAACGCAAAAAGTCAGACCTTCCTTTTAGGAGCTCCAGACAATGCTACAGACCCTGGCTTTAATATTATTGCTAAAAATCTAAAAAATATAAACTAACTAGATAATTTAAACAATTTAATCTAAAAAATCTTAAACAGTATTTAAGAAGTAAGAAGCGCTTTTATTTGAGTATTCAAGGCCTGTCCATAAGCAGGACCAGTAGCCCACTTGCCACTAAGCAAAGTAACAGTAGGCGCGCACCCTCGAGTTACATAAGTAAAACGTGGATCAACACAACTATTATTTAATGAAGCTGTAGAAGCATAAGCTTTTAAATGCTGCACTTGCGCACGCAATCCTTTGCGTACAGAATCTGTTCCCCAATCATTAAAGGAATTGCCAGGGACTCCACCAGTTGCGCCGATACCAGCAAAATTACACTGTTCAGCACTTACATCTCCGCCAAATTGCAACCAGCCTGTCTCGTGCATAGACTGCGCAAACACGACCTCTGCGCGCACACCTTCGGCAGCAGCTTCTTGCATTAAAATAGTGCAAAAATCATTAATTGTTGTAGCTCCATATTTTGAATACACCCAACTAGGAAAAGGTCTTCCAACATTATTAAATCGACGCACCATTTGACTAACACTGGTAAGTGATGAGCCCATAATAGTATCTGTATCGCCAAAGTCATAAATAATATTTGGACAATTGACAACTGTTCTGTGTTCACTATAGCCATAGGTTATATAATGATGGACCAAGCCTAAAGGGTTCCATCCAAATACACGCCTTAAATCTGGATTGCCATTATAATACGATGTTATATGAAATGTAGAAATGCCCAAACGACCCTCATATATGCCATTATTTACAAAATGTTTAAGTAAGCCAAAATCATCTACAAATTGATATCCGGCAATGGTTTTAGTAAACACACTTTTCATGTCCTTATATTTGTTGCAATAATAGCTTGCATCAAAAACTCTATAATAATTTATTCCACCATAGATGGTAACTGAGCCTTTTATTGTTTTTTGGCCAGTCGCAACTCTTTTTTCTTTAGAACCATTATCAATATAATGAAGGAAGTAATATTTAAAATCGAAGCCAAAAGCATTGCGCAAATCGACATAGCTATTGTAATAAGAATTCAGATTGAAGTTATTGCTAGAAATTCTTCCCTCAGACATACCACAATTTACAAAATGAAGTAAAACCAATGAATCATCGGTATAAAGTCTGCCATTAATTTTTTTAGAAAATGCCTTAACAACATCAGGATTTTTTGCGGAATAAACAGCATAATCATATACTTTCGAATAATTTTTTCCTGCATAGCTTGTTTGCCCTTTTTGAAGTGTAGTAACATTAAGAACAGTCCGATTTTCGTTATGACCAGAATTTACATAGTGCATTATAAGACTATGTACGTCTGCTCCAAAAACCGACCTTAAATCTGGATTAGCATTGTAATAAGAAAATACATCAAAAGAAGCGGATCCTTTACGTCCTTCGTAAGAACCGCTATTAACATAATGATTTAATAGAGCTTTATCGTTGAGTAAATGAAATTTTGTATTTGTCCAAAAAACACTTTTTAAATCTGCGTTATTGCTTACATAGAAATTTGCATCGTATACGCAGGAAAAATTTTTGCCACCAGCGACAGTAACCGGATTTTGTAATGTGTTTACACCAGTGGAGGTGCGACCTTCTTTTTTGCCGTAGTCAATATAATGCATATAGTAATATAACCAACTATCGCAACCAAAAGCTAAACGCAAATCTTGATGTTTATTGTAATAAGATTTTGGATCAAATCCAGCACATGCCTGAATACCTTGATTTATACCTTTTGAAACAAAGTAGTCAAGTAAATAATAGTCGCTTACAACTTGGATTTCGCCAAATGTTTTAGACGCATAAGATTTAGCAGAAGCGTTGTTTGTCATAAACCACTGATAATCATAAACAGCGGAATAGTTTTTACCTTTATAAGAAACGATAATAGAAGAATAGGTAGAAAGTGAAATTGATTTACGATGTTCGTAATAGCCATTTTTATTATAATGCTCTATGTAACTTGCTTGATTCAAACCAAATGTAGACCTTAAATCGGCATTTCCGTAAAAATATGATAGTGCATTAAAATAACTGGCCGATGTTCTATTCTCTTTTAGGCCATACGCACGAAAATGTTCATAATACAAAGACCAATCATTACCAAAAAGTGATTTTAAATCTGGATTATGATCCTTGTAAAATTTTGGATCAAAAGCAGGACAACCTTGTCTGCCTTCTGTAATTCCATATAAATAAAAGTGTTTTCGAGCCAAGGAGGCATCGGATCCAAAGGCAGCTTTTAAATCAGGATATTTATTTAGATAAAAAGTAGCATCAAATAATAAATCATATTGTTGATAAGGAATTCCTAGTGCACTAGCAATTCCTTTTGCATCGGCCTCAGCAAGCTTTTTTCGAAAACTATCTTGAGCTAAAAGAGCTGCATCTTCAGCGTTATCAATAAATGCATGCTCAATAATTAAGCCAACCATGCCACGCAGGCGAGAATGCTTGATTACTGCATAGTAATCACCAACAGAGCCATCTGGATAACGATAATCAGAAGAATCTCTCGTTTTAACTCCTCGATTGTAAAGACCAAGTGCAACTAACCCAGATAATATTTCATTTGCAATTGACCTACCAATTGAATAAAAGCTACCATAATAAGAAGACGAATTTGGAAAATAAACCTCGCAACCTTTGGCATCACCATTAGAGGCGTTATTATGAATAGAGAAAAAATATTGAGCTCCACCATTTTTTGCAATAATCGTTCTTTCTTCGAGTCCAACATATGTATCAGTTGTTCGAGTCATAACAACATTTATATCGCAATTATTCTTAAGATAATCTCTGCAATATAATGCAATTGATAAATTTACATCTTTTTCAACTAAACCATAAGCACAAGCGCCAGACTCTGAACCGCCATGACCTGGATCAAGAGCAATGGTAATTGCACTAGCTTCAAATTTTTGATCATTTGCTTCAAAACTAGAATTGCTACTTTTACTTTTTAGCATAGAATCAATGCTGTTATTTTCACATAATTCTTCGTCATTATTCAAAGAAATAACACTAATGTCTTCTAGCTCTTTTGCACCGTTTAGCTTTTTAGCAAAATCTTTAGAAACAACATCAAAAGCATAAATATGGTTTTGGCTCGATTCTGCAGTGGTAGCTGTGGCATCTTTTATATCTTCAGAAA
>JAKSUU010000067.1 GCA_024408695.1 Coriobacteriales bacterium
GCTCTTGATAAACAATACGCCCAGCTCCAATATTTAAATGACCAACCTCAGAATTTCCCATTTGTCCTTGAGGAAGACCAACAGCCTGTCCACTTGCACTAAGTTCTAAATGAGGATAATTCGCAAATAAAGAATCTAGATTTGGAGTTTGCGCAGCTTTGATTGCGTTGCCTTGTGTGTTGTCGCGCAAGCCAAAGCCATCCATAATGGCAAGTAAAAATGGTTTAGACATAAAAAGCCTCTGCTAATTTTGCAAAATCTGCAGATTTTAATGCTGCCCCTCCAATTAATCCACCATCAATATCTGGCTGAGGAGCAAGATTTTCAACATTGCCAACATTCATAGAGCCACCGTATAGAATTCGTGTTTGTTGCGCAATATCAGTCGAATACAACAAAGCAATTTTATCTCTAATAGCTTTGCAAACTTCTTGGGCTTCTTGTGGAGATGCACTAAGCCCTGTGCCGATTGCCCAAATGGGCTCGTAAGCAATAACTAATTTAGCAACTTCATCGGCGTCAATACCACTTAACGCGGCCTCAACTTGCGAACAAACAAAATCAATATAGTTGCCCTCTTGACGCACCTCCAAGCTTTCACCACAGCAAATAATTGGAATAATCTTTTTTTCAATTAAATACTTTGCTTTTTCGTTAATAAATTCATCGGTTTCTTTAAAATATTCGCGTCGCTCGCTATGACCAATAATGCAATATTCACAACCAATTTCTTTAATCATATCCCCATTAATACAGCCAGTATATGCTCCAAAATCTTTAGGATAAACATCTTGGGCGCCAACTTTAATGAAAGACTTATCGAAAATCAAAACATTAAAAACACTTTTCAAATCGGTGTATGGAGGGCACAAAATTACTTCAACTTTACTTGTAAATTTTTCTAGATCATAAGAAATTTGCTGAGAGAAATCTACAGCTTCCACAGTGGGTTTCTTCATTGTCCAGTTGCCTGCGACAATTGGCTTTCTCATCTTGACTCCTGAAATTATTAAATGTGCAAAAAAACATCCGTAAAACATGGAATATTTGGATTATTTATCTTGCAAGCCTTCAACACCTGGCAAGGGTTTGCCTTCTAACAATTGCATAGATGCGCCACCGCCAGTTGAGATAAAAGTAACAAGTTCAGATAAACCAAACTTCTTTAATGCAGCAACACTGTCGCCACCGCCAATTATGCTTTTTGCCTGGCTTTTTGCAACTGCAATAGCAACGCCTTTTGTACCAGCTTCAAAAGATGGGAACTCAAATACGCCCATTGGACCGTTCCAAAATACAGTTTTGGCATCTAAAATTTCTTTTGAGTATAACTCAACAGTTTTAGGACCTATATCAAGACCCATCATGTCATCTGGAATTTCATCAACATTACATGTTTTTGTAGGAGAACCTTCTGCAAACATTTCGCTACAAACAACATCCACAGGAATAAGTAACTTTACACCCTTTTCTTTTGCATGCTCAAGCATACCTTTGGCCTTATCGACCATATCTTCTTCCATTTTTGAAGTACCAACAGATTTGCCCATAGCAGCTAGAAATGTAAAGCACATCGCACCACCAATAATAATGCTGTCTGCAACTTCAAGCAAATTATCAATAATACCAATTTTATCGCTAACCTTAGATCCGCCTAAAACTGCAACAAATGGTTTTTCGGGCTCTGCAAGCATACCAGTTAAAGTATCTACCTCTTTATCTAGCAAAAAGCCAGCAACACCTGGAACAAATTCAAGCACTCCAGAAATTGATGCGTGACTACGATGAGCAGCACCAAATGCATCATTTACAACAATATCACAAAGAGAAACAAGTCGTTTTACAAAATTGAGGTCGTTTGCTTTTTCGCCATCATCAAAACGCAAATTTTCTAGCATCATAATTTGACCATCTTTTAATGCTAAAGATGCACTCAAAGCTTCTTCACCAGCAATTTGACTACCACCCACAACGGTAACAGGTTGGCCAAGTAATTGAATTAAGCGCATAGCAGCTGGCATAATAGAAAAAGTTGATTCAAAATGTCCTCCACCAGAAGGTCTGCCAAGATGCGATGCAATAATTATTCTAGCCTGATGATCTAACAAATATTGGATGGTAGGTAATGCCTCACGAATGCGAGTGTCATCTGCAACTATACCTTCGTATAAAGGCACGTTAAAATCTACACGTAAAAGAACTCTTTTATGAGCAACATCTATGTCTTTTATTGTCTTCTTTTTCATAAAAATCTCCTAATTTTATTTAGAAAAATAATCAAAAATAAACCTACTTATTAGCGGAATCAGAATTTGATTGATTACTTGAACTGTCGCTATTTGTAGTACTATTTGCATCTGTTGTAGTTGCTGAGCTATCTGTTGTAGTTGCTGAGCTATCTGTTGTAGTTGCTGAGCTATCTGTTGTAGTAGTATCCGTAGCCTGAGAAGAACTGGTGTCGGTGCTTGCTGTAGAGCTTGAAGAAGATGAATCTTTGTCTTCTGGCATCTTTTCTGGATCGTATGGCAAACCACCACTTGGAGGGTCATTTACTTTTACATTTGCATCATTATACCAAGTATTTTTTTGATCTTTCCAGGCTTGAGAGTCAAGTTCGCTATCGCCTGTTGTTGTTTTTTGCGAAGATGAATCATCGTTTATAACAGGTGTGCCGTTTTCATCAATAGTAACATTAGAACCATCTGAACTGGTAATTGTTGTGTTTGAAGAGTCCGAAGATGCATCTGTTGAGGTGTCGGTTGTCGTGGCTTCACTGTCAGCAGAATCAGAAGAACCTTCCCCCGCTTTTTCCGCATCTGTTGAATCACTTTGTGACGCTTCGCTATCTTCTGCAGAATCTTCGCCTTCTGTTGTTTGAGCTTCAGCAGCTGCAGCTTCTGTTTCTGTGCTGACTTCTTCGCCTAAAATAGCACGTTTTAAATTACGTTCCATTAATTGTTTGCGAGCATTTTCATTAAATGTTTCTTCATCCATACCAATAAGACGCAAAATTGATTTAAAAGTGCCTTTCATTCCGCCAGCATATGTTGCTTCATAACTTTTTGAAAGTTCGTCAACATATTCTTCTACTTCTTTGTCTGATACTTCAATATTGTAATCTTTTTCTTTTTGTTCAACAATTTGATTAGTTACCTTTTGTTTAATTATATATTCTCTAAACTCATCAACCGTGCCATCGCCTTCTGCGTCTGCATATTCTTTATCTGTGTCCCAAGTTCTGTTTTTAATATAATTAGTCCAACCAGACTTATCTTTTTCATACCCTGCATTAGCACGAATATTATTGGCTGCAGTTGTGACATCATCTTCCTTAACATCACCACCATCATAAGTAGCAGCTACTTCCCAAAAACAACCACTCAAACTAAAAAGTGGCAAGCATAAAAGAGTAGCAACAACAATTAGAATTACACTTTTCTTCAAAACTTGCATAAAAAACCTCTCAAAGTAATCCATAATAATTATTATACTAGTAGTAATAAAAGTTATAAATAGATAAATGTAAATGAGAATTTTTAAGAAACTTTTAAGTTAACGAAATTTTTGGGAACGATCTAAATAAAATGTATAAATTTTAGACAATAGCTCATCATCGATGCCTTTATTTGCGTCAAAATATTCAAGTTCACTTTCACTTCTCATCCAGGACCGTTGGCGTTTAGCATAACGACGGCTTCCAAGTTTGATTTGCTCTTTAGCTTCATCAAGTGTACATAATCCATCAAAATAGTCAATGACCTCTTTATAACCAATTGCCGCGGAGGAAGTAAGAGAATCTTTAAATCCATCTGCTACTAGATTTTTAACTTCCTCCACAAGGCCGTCATTAAACATTTGATCTACTCTTTCGTTAATTCTTTTATTTAAAATTTCTACGTCTACATCAAGCGCTATTTTAATGCAATCGTAAATAGTTTTAATCTCCTTAAAATTCTGGGCGCGCTCACTATAACTTTGGCCATATTCAAGCATCTCTAATGCTCGAATAACACGTTTTGAATTATTTGGATGAATATAGCTTGCAGATAATGAGTCTTTTTCTTTCAACAAATCATACAAACCATAAGGCCCGTTTTCTTTAAGATATGACTCGTATTTTTGGCGAATTGGATTATTTTTTTGCTCACCAGGAACTAAATCCATGTCATTTATGCACGCACGAATATAAAAAAATGTTCCTCCACATAAAAGAGCGCGATTATTAGACTTAGAAATTTTTTCAATGGCATATCTTGAATCACTTTGAAATAAAGCTGCACTATAAGTATCGTTTGGTTCACATATATCTAAACAATGATATTTAGCATTAGTATGACACAAATCAACCTTTGCAGTGCCGATATTCATACCTTTGTAGACTTGCATAGAATCACAAGAAATTATCTCAAAATTAGATAATTGTGCAAGCCCTTCCGCAAGAGCACTTTTTCCAGATGCGGTTGGGCCAAATACTACAAGCAAAGGATAAGGGGTATCAATATGCATAGGTTTTAATTGCTCAGACATAATGTAGGCTTAAACAAGCTTACCGAACAGGTACCAAGTTTTGACATCACTAATTTTAACGCGAACTATTTTGCCAATTAAATTGACATTTGAATCTAGTTTTTCAAAATGTACAGTTTGATTCTTTGGAGATTTTGCCTCGTAAATATTAGGGTCTCGTTTGCTAATACCCTCAACCAAAACATCAACCTCTTTATCTAAATCTTTACAGTTAAGTTCGTAGGCATTTTTTTGAACAAGATCAACTAGCATATCAAAGCGGGCTTGAATTTCCTCTTTTGGAGTGTTGTCTTGTATTTTTGCTGCAGGCGTTCCTTCACGCTTAGAATACAGAAAAGTAAATACTTGATTGTATTTAATTTTTTCTCTATTTTTCAAAATCTTGAAGTGTCTCTCCTGGAAAACCAACAATAATATCTGTTGACAAAGCGATATCTTTAACATTAGCTTTTAATTTGTCTACAAGGCTTAAATACTCATTGGGATCATATTTTCTATTCATTGCTTTTAGAATTCGCGCACTACCAGACTGCAATGGTAAGTGCAATTGGGGCATAATGTTTGAATATTTTGCAAAAACTTCTATTGTTTCGTCGCTTAAATCTTTAGGATGGCTCGTTACAAAACGTATTCTTTCAATACCACTATTTGCAGCTAACTCTAAAACTTTTGCAAACTTTGGGCTACCATAAAGGTCTCTGCCATAAGAATTAACATTTTGCCCAAGCAAAGTCACCTGTTTTAAATTAGGGCTTGCACAAAGTTTTTTTAAGTCATGCTCAACATCCTCTATTGGACGAGAAATCTCTCGACCGCGAACATAAGGAACTATGCAATAAGTACAAAAGTTATTACATCCAGTCATTATTGGCAACCACGCAGAATAATCCGTTTTTTGTTTTTTTTCGCACTTACATAAATCTGCTTGCATGTTGTCGTATAATTCTACGACCTGTTTACCGCTTTGTATATGTTGTTCTAAATATTGAGGAAATAATGCAATGTTATTTGTTCCAAAAACTATATTTACATGCTTGAGCTCTGATGCAATTTCTTTACCTTTTAGCTGGGCATAGCATCCACATACACAGGTAATTCTTGCTTGGTCAGAGGCTGGTGCAAAATTTTTCATTGAGGCTACTTGACCCATGAATATAACATTAGCAGCCTCGCGAACACAGCACGAAACAAAAATACAAATATCACTTTTTTCGATTGTACCTACTTGCGTTGCACCACGACTGTCGAGCATGCCACATATATGCTCGGCATCGCTTAGATTCATTTGACAACCAAAAACTTGAATAAAATAAGTTTTGTTGCTTAAATCTAGCATTTATTATTCTGTACTAAATTCGAATTCGTCTAAAGAAACAGGCTCATCTACTAAATAAGCTTCAATAGAAAACCTGATTGCAGTTTTTTGTTCACCATTAATTGGAACTTCAGAAAAGCTTGGTTTGCCGCAAATGCCAATTGCGCACGGAGACAAAAAACCGCGAGTTATCGCAGAGGGAGGAACAAACTTCAAATGGATTATACTAT
>JAKSUU010000068.1 GCA_024408695.1 Coriobacteriales bacterium
GATTTGTTCTATTGGCCAAGCAGGCGAAGTCTGCATTGATCTATCCACAAATCCTCCTGGTATTATTCGCGAATATTTAGGTGATGATGCCGGGACTACAAACGCCAAGCGTGATGGTTGGTGTCATACGGGTGATACCGCCTGGAAAGACGAAGATGGATACTTTTGGTATGTTGGACGCAATGACGACGTAATAAAATCAAGTGGCTACAGGATTGGCCCCACAGAAATTGAAAGCGTTTTGCTTATGCACGATGCCGTGTGCGAATGTGCCGTTACTGCTGTTCCCGATGAGTTGCGTGGCAGTGCTGTTAAGGCAACGAT
The DNA here is from genome assembly GCA_024408695.1 of Coriobacteriales bacterium. Taxonomy (GTDB): domain Bacteria; phylum Actinomycetota; class Coriobacteriia; order Coriobacteriales; family QAMH01; genus JAKSUU01. The sequence continues at coordinate 325 of JAKSUU010000068.1, forward strand.
TGTTTTAACAGATGCTTTTTCGCCGAGCGATTCGCTTACAAAAGAGTTGCAAATGTGGGTCAAAAACAAGACTGCTCCATATAAGTTTCCGCGCATTATTGATTACGTTGATAGCCTGCCTAAAACCACAAACGGCAAAATCATGCGTAAGGTAATTTTCGATCGCGATAATAAATAGCAACACCCCGGGGGGGGGTGCGATACTGCAACACTTGGGGACAGTAACCTTGGTGTTGCAACATGTTACAATATCTTTTTGCAATGTTTAATGATGCCAATAGGGGCTCGTTTTAGATTGTAGTTATAGTTTGATATAACATTGTCACAAACATAGTTAACTATAGCTGTATCAAGATGCATGTTCTGTAGAAATGGCTTTCTTAAAAAGGCTTTACAGATATGGTCACTTCGTTTAATTGTTGTTTGAATTTTTTTTATTTCTCGGTTGAATGATGTTTCAAGTGGCGCTTCATTTTTAATGTGATTGCTTATACATTTTGCAGCAATTTGTGATGATAGAAATGCAAAATATAGCCCTTCACCTGTCATTGAATCTACCAACCCAGCAGCGTCTCCAATCAAAATGATGTGATTTTGACACGGTCTTTTTACAGGTTTTGAGCAGGGGATAGCCGCCCCAGAAATTTTTTGTCTTGAATTAATTCCATTTTTTTTACAGAATTTGTTAAATTCGGTGATAATTTTTTTCTTGTCTTTTTTTGCATTACGTGTACCTGCACCAACATTATTTGGAAAAACCCAAATGTATCCGTCTTTAAGCAGATTAAAATAGATATTCACGGAGTCGCCTTGCCATTTTTTTGGAATTTTTGCTTCAATGCAAAAGCCACTCGGTTTGTATTTATTATCAACTAATTTACGAACTGTACTTAAGGCGCCATCTGCACCAACTAAAACTTTATATTTGATTTTTTTGGTCTTACCATGCCTTTCAATTTTGATTTCGCGTTTATCATGATTAAAACAAGCTTTCGAATCATCAAAAAATGCGCCTCCGCTATTTTTAAAGAAATTGACGCACCACATATCAAAATGCTTGCGGTCAACACTTCTAAATGTTGAGCAGTTATCCGATGATCCAATTTCTTTATATTCAGCAAAAAAGCGTATTTTATGTGATTTAGCGACATAACCATGATATTCACCAAAAATTTCATTGATTTTTTCATATGTCTTATTTGTGACAAGCCCACCGCAAAGTTTCTTTCTTGGAAAAGCTGCCTTGTCAATCAAGCATGTCGAAATGCCATTTTTGTGCAGTTGATAAGCTAAAGCAGCTCCAGCAGGGCCCGCCCCAATTATTGCAACATCAAATTTTTTCAAAATTAACTTATAACAATGTAAGGATTATAAAAGTATAATTCAAAAATCGTTTTATTAGTCTTTTAACTTTTGCTATAATAATAAGTTCTAAAAATTATGTTGATTTTGATAGGGGGTTTGTATGTCGCAACCGCTTAAGATTATGGATACTACATTGCGCGATGCTCATCAGTCGCTTTGGGCAACTCGTATGGAATTAAAAGACATGCTCCCAATACTTGAAAAACTTGACAAGATAGGTTATTGGGCGCTCGAAGTATGGGGTGGAGCTACATTCGACACCTGTCTTCGTTTTTTGGATGAAAATCCTTGGGATCGCCTTCGTATTATCAAACAAAAATGTCCCAAAACGCCTCTTGCAATGCTTACCCGTGGTCAAAATTTGGTTGGTTACCACCATTATTCAAAAGAAATTATCGACCGATTCATCAAAGCATCTTATCGCAATGGCATTAGCGTATTTCGTGTTTTTGATGCACTAAATGATATTCGCAATGTTCGTGATACCGCAGCTAGTCTGCGCGAATGTGGGGCACATTTTGAAGGCGCAATTTCTTATACAATGAGTCCTGTTCATACTTTGGATGCTTACTTAGACTATGCACAACAGTTAAAAGATGAAGGCGCAGACAGCATTGCAATTAAAGATATGGCAGGCATGCTTACGCCTTATCGCACTGAGCGTCTTGTTGCTGCTCTTGTTAAAGAAATTGGACTTCCTGTGCACGTACACTGCCACTTTGTTGGTGGTATGGCAGCAACAAATTATTTAAAAGCTGCCGAGGCAGGCGCTTCAATCGTAGATACTGCAAGCGCCCCACTTGCTTTTGGTAACTCTCAGCCACCAGTCGAAATGGTAGTTGCGGCTCTTAAAGAAAGTGGCTACGATACAGGTCTTGACCTCGATCAACTTTTTGAAATTTCAGAATACTGGGAAGATGTTCGTCTTCATGGAAAATATAAATATGGTTTGTCTACCTTGACACATATGAAAGTGTATTCACATCAGGTGCCAGGTGGCATGATGTCTAATCTTGTTTCCCAGCTTGAAACTCAAAAAGCAAGCGATCGCCTAGGTGAAGTGCTTGAAGAAATTCCACGTGTTCGTGCAGAAGTAGGTTTTCCTCCTCTTGTTACACCAATGTCCCAAATTGTTGGTACGCAAAGTGTGTTTAATGTGCTTACAGGCAAGCGCTGGAGCGTAATTTCAAAAGAGATGAAGGATTATTTGGCGGGATATTATGGCAAGACTCCTGGCCCGGTTGATAAAAAAATCCAGGAACTTGCTCTTAAAGGTGAAATGCCACTTGACGAAGATACCCCTCCGGGTTCTCTTGTCACAACTACATATGCCCAGGTAGAAGAAGAAATTGGAGATTTAGCACAAAGTGAAGAAGACGTGTTAATGTATGCCCTTTTTCCTAATGAGTCGCGTGAATATCTTAAAAAACATGAGAAGCAAGAAAATGTATATTTTGCAATGAATGAAAATGTAAAGGCCACTAAAAAGGAGGACTACGTGGATACTGCTCAAATACGCGAACTTGTAAAAATGGTACAAGACACTGGCATTGGCGAGGTTACAGTTGAAGAAGCTGGTGCTAAGATTACGGTTAAGAGTGAAAGTGCTGCTGCTGCAAGTGCAATGGCGGGTGTAGGTATAAGTGTTGACACAGGTGTTCCTGCCCCAAGCGTTACTCCAAAATCTGCCAGTCCTAAAAAAGATTTTGGTGATATTCCGGCAAGCTGGACAGCAGTTACATCCCCAATGGTTGGCACTTTTTATGAAGCCCCAGCCCCTGGTGAAGCTCCATTTGTTAAGGAAGGCGATACTGTAGGTGCAGGAGATGTAATGTGCATTGTAGAAGCCATGAAACTCATGAACGAAGTATGCGCGGACTTTTTATGTGTTGTTAAAAAGGTTTGCTTAAACGATGGTGATGCAGTTGAATTTGGCACACCATTATTTTATGTTGAACCAATTGTTGAAGATAAATAATTGGTACATTTCATCCCTGATATTTTTTGTACCAATTCTCAGTTCAACATAGATTTTTTAATTAATGGTACAAAAAATACCTGACATGTTTTGTACCAAGGAGAAAGAATTAATAAGAGTAAAAGATATGTTTAACAAAATTCTTATAGCAAACAGAGGAGAAATTGCACTTAGGATTATCCGTGCTGCTCATGAGCTTGGAATAGAGGCTGTAGCGGTTTATTCAGAAGCGGATGCAGGTGCTCAGTTTGTAGGTGAAGCAGACCAAGCCGTTTGTATTGGTCCAGCTCAATCTACAAAATCCTATCTTCAAATCCCTGCAATTATTAGTGCTGCAAAAATAACAGGTGCTCAAGCAATTCACCCAGCATACGGTTTTTTGGCAGAAAACGCAGATTTTGCTCGCGCTTGCGAAAATAACGATATCAAATTTATTGGTCCAACTGGCGATTGCATAGAGAAAATGGGCCATAAATCCCAAGCCAAACAAACAATGAAAGACTTTGGCGTTCCTTGTGTTCCCGGTAGCGATGGTAGCGTTGCAACAGTTGAGCAAGCCGCAAAGTTTGCCGATGAAGTTGGTTATCCTGTTCTTATAAAAGCAAGCGCCGGTGGTGGCGGAAAAGGCATGCGTGTTGCTAATGATGCAAGTGAGCTTGAAAACATGTTTAATGCTGCAAAGGCTGAAGCAGCAAGTGCTTTTGGCAACGATGATGTTTATCTAGAAAAATACATTCTTAAACCTCGTCATGTAGAAATGCAAATTTTAGCGGACGGGCAAGGAAATGCTATACATCTTTGTGAGCGCGACTGTAGCGTTCAACGTCGTCATCAAAAATTAATTGAAGAAGCTCCAAGTCCTGCTCTTAGCGAAGAAACTCGTCAAAAAATGGGTGATATCGCCATTAATGCTGTTAAAAACATTGGCTACGAAAGTGCAGGTACAATTGAATTTTTACTTGATGCCCGCGGTGACTTTTATTTTATGGAAATGAACACGCGTGTTCAAGTAGAACATACAGTTAGTGAACAAATTACAAATACAGACATTATTGCGGAGCAAATTCGCATTGCAGCAGGCGAGTCAATTTCATGCCTTAATAAAGCACCGTTTTCGCCAATATGTCACGCCATTGAATTTAGAATCAATGCCGAAGATCCAGATAACAATTTTCTTCCTTGTCCAGGCAAAATTCAGCGTTTCGACTTGCCGGGTGGTCCTGGTGTTCGCGTTGATACTGGTTTTGTTGCAGGGGATACAATTTCTCCATATTACGATTCGATGATTGCAAAATTAATTGTAACTGGTGCAACACGCGACCAAGCTATTGCTCGTGGTCGTCGTGCACTTGATGAGTTAAATATAGAAGGGATCAAAACAACAACTCCTTTCCACAGAAAGGTACTAGATAACGCCGCTTTTATTTGTGGCGATTTTGCAACCGATTTTATTGAGGTAGAGGGATTTTAGTGCTATGCAAAGATGGTAATTGCGCTACTCTTCTAAGATTCAAATTATGGCTAATCATACACATAAAAATACCTATGTTCGTCGTCAAGTTTTCGAAATCTTGTATGCGTATGAGTTTTCACAAAATGGCGTCGCTGCTACATCTTTTTGGCCTACAAAAGACCAAATCATTGCCGATTACACAGACAACAAATTTCAGCTTGTTTGCGACTTTTCTTCTTTGGATGGTGAGTGTACATTTGAACTTGGCGAAGATGAGGTTTTAGAAGAAGAAATGCAAAAAAATCTTGCGGTGTTTGATGAAGATGAAATTATAGTTGCCAATATTGATGAAAATGCCGCTCAAATTTGCGAAAACATTTTTGCAAAAAAAGACAAGCTCGATGCCATAATCGATAATTTTTCTACAAACTGGGAGTTTAATCGCATTCCAATTATAGATCGCAATATTTTGCGCATTGCTCTTTATGAGTTAAAGTATGCCGATGATGTGCCAGAAAGCGTTGCAATTAATGAAGCAGTTGAGCTTGCAAAAATTTTTGGTGGTGAGCAATCATATAAATTTGTAAATGGAATTTTGGGTGAATTTGTTCGTAGTAGATCTGATGATAAGGAATAATATGACTGAAGAAAAAGTAAATAATTCAGATGTTGATGTCAATTCAAAGCTCGAAGAAATACTTGAAAAAGTTAAAAGCAACGATACAAGCCTTGATAGTTGCGTTGATCTTTTCGACGAGGCTATCGATTTAACCAACGATGCCATTAAACAAATTGACGAAGCTAAACTATTTGAAATGGATGAAATTTCAAAAGATGGATTACAAGATACTCAAAAGAATTAATAGTCCTGCAGATGTTAAAAATCTTAGCATTTCGCAAACTAAAGATTTAGCC
>JAKSUU010000069.1 GCA_024408695.1 Coriobacteriales bacterium
AGGAATGAAACCAATTTTTGATGATATAGTGAGAAAAATCTATAAAGGAGAAATTGCCAGTGCTGAACTTTGCAAGAAGGCTCAAAATGAATATTTGCTAGAACAAACAGAAAACGCTGCTATGGGTAATGTTTTTATAAGTAACGGCATTGCTTTTGGACACAAAACAGGCAATTTATTTGCATCTCCGCCATACGGAACTGACGCAAGACACGATAGCGGTATTGTTTATCTTGAAAAGAAAGCTTTTATTGTTTCTGTTACCATGCAATTAAGAGAAAATATCGCAAACCCAATTCACCAGCAAATTGCTCAAATTGTAATAGATAGTTTATGTAAATAGCGCAAACAAAAATTTACTATAAAATATTCTTATGTAATTTATAAGTTTGAGTTTGTATGAAAGAAGTATTTATAGATAAAAGTAAAGATGAACCAGATAGCTCGCAGTGGCTAAAAGAAGCCAAAATCTCTGATGTAAAAAATGAGTGTGGCATCTATTTGTTTAGCAACGGAGTTGTTAGAGGCACCAGCAAAAGGGAAGTTCGCTATGGCGAAAGCATTGTAGATTCTGTAAAAAAAGTTTATGTTAAATGTAAATGGGATGTTTTAGAACAAGCAATAAAAGAAACTGCTGAACTGCCAGGTGTTAAATACCTGCGTGTTTGGGTAAATGAAGGTGAGCTAGAACTTGGCGAAACTATCATGTGCACCCTAGTCGGAGCCGATATTCGAGATAATTGCGTAGCAGCACTCACCTATTTTGTTGACAGATTAAAAAATGATTGTTTAAGCGAAATTGAGACTTTTTAATGCAAGATTCATTTGGTCGTGACATAAAATACATGCGCATATCTATTACCGATAGATGTAACTTGCGTTGCAAATATTGCATGCCTGCAGATGGACTTAAAAACAAACTTACACATGCGGACATTTTATCTTATGACGAGATTATTAAAATTGTGCGAGTTGCTAAAAGTCTTGGAATTGAAGCTGTGCGCATTACTGGTGGTGAACCACTTGTAAGAAAAGGCGTACCTGATCTTGTTCGCGAACTATCAAAAATTGTTGATGTATCTTTAACTACAAATGCGACTCTACTTCCCAAATATGCTATGGAGCTTAAAAACGCTGGCTTAAGTCGTATAAACATTTCAATTGACACACTTGATGCTAACGCATACAAAGAAATTACTCGTGTTGGAAATTTGGATGAAGCTATTGCAGGTTTAGAAGCTGTGCTAGATGCTGGGTTTGATCCAGTAAAAATTAATGCAGTAGCAATGAAAGGCATAAAACAAAATTATAATGATTTTGCGCGACTCACATTCGAAAAGCCTGTGCATGTGCGTTTTATTGAATACATGAGCATAGGAGATATAGAAGGCAAATATATAAGTGAAGAAGAAATTAAAGCACAAATTAATGCTGATTTGCATCCCGTTAGTGGACCAATTGGTAGTGGACCTGCACATTATTATCAACTAGATGGTGCAAAAGGGACAATAGGGTTTATCACATCGCAATCTAATCATTTTTGTAATACTTGCAACAGAATCCGCCTAACAGCAGATGGTAAAATTCGCCCTTGTTTATTTAGTGATGTTGAATATGACGTAAGAAGCGGAAACATTAAAGATGTTTTAGAAAATGCCATAAAAAATAAGCCTGCTGGACACGAAGGGAAAAGCGGAACATTTAGACATATGAGTCAAATTGGAGGATAAAATTGGGTAGATCTAGTGCACTCCGGGCCGTGCACTTTTGCCAAATAGGAGGACAGATGTTAAGTCACATAGATGAAACAGGTAATGTAAAAATGGTTGATGTTTCAGATAAAGCTGAAACAAAACGCATCGCCATTGCAACAGCCGAGATTTTCATGAAACCCGAAACCTTACAGATGATAGTTGAAGATAAAACTCCAAAAGGAGATGTTCTTGCATGTGCGCGTATTGCTGGCATTATGGCTGCCAAAAAAACTGGTGATCTTATACCTATGTGCCATCCTCTAAATCTTGAAAATGTAAAAATTGATTTTGAAATTAAGAGTGAAAGCATAAAAATAATATCAACTGCTCTTTTAACAGGTAAAACAGGGGTTGAAATGGAAGCTCTAACAGCTGCCAACGTTTGTGCTTTAACTATTTATGATATGTGTAAGGCAGTAGATCGTGGAATGCATATAGAAAGCATTCGCCTTCTTAAAAAAGATGGCGGCAAAAGTGGACTTTGGGAATATAAGGAATAATCCATTTTGGTACAAATAATACCTGATATATTTTGTACCAAACTGCTGGTCAGGAACTAATTTTGTAAATATAAGGAGAAATAATATGTCTTTACGCTTTGTAATAATCACATGTAGTGATACTCGCACAATTAATGAGGATACTGCCGGTGCCTACCTTGCTGGTGCAATACTTAATAATGATTGGAAACTCAAAAACCATGTAGTCGTAAAAGATAATGTAGAAGATATTTCTGCTGCAATTATAGAAAACGACCACGATGTTGATGTCATCTTAACCTGCGGTGGCACAGGCCTTTCCTTGCGCGACGTAACCCCTGAAGCCACAATGGCAGTATGCGAGCGCAATGTGCCCGGTGTGGCAGAATATATGCGCTCAGAAGGCTTAAGAAAAACTCCAAATGCAGCTCTTTCTCGTGCACTTTGCATGCAACGTGGCAAAACACTCGTAGTAAATATGCCCGGTAGCTTAAAGGCAGCTAAAGAAAACTGGGACGCACTAGAACAAATAATCGAGCACGCCGTCAAAATGATGCGTGGCGGAGGACATTAAACCATTAAACAACATGCAATTAAAATTATGTATATTGGTGGACATTAATTAGTATGAATACGCCAAATCCAAAACTTTAAGTTATCAACTCTAGCGGCAAGTTTTCAATAATTTACAACTTCAAAAGTGTCATATTGTAACTTGTACCCCATTGCTTAAACCAAGCAATTGCTGATTTTTGAGTCTGTCTAAAATTATTACCCAAAAAATAATAATCTTTAAGCAAATATAAATTAATCTTTAATGTTTCTTTCATTTCATTCGAAACGAAATCCGCAATTAATATAGATTCACATAGCTTAGTGATTATCTCGAAAAGCTGTTTTTGAAAAACAGGATTATCATCATAATTAGAAAGCCTATTCACTTCGCCCCACACATCAATCAATTGAACAAAGCAGTCATTAAACGCATATTGTCGAAGGTCCTGCTTAGAATAAACAAACTTATAGCTATTTACAAATTCTTGAAGTTTATAATACTCATTTAACTTTGAACTAGACATGCAAAGAATCCTCATCTATCCAGGAAAATAGAACAAGATTAATTTGCTCAATAAGATCTTCATCAACAATTTCACGAATATTCTGTCCTGAAGATTCAAGTTCAATATTTTTTGCGATATTTAGAGTAGACTCATACACAATATGCCCATCTTCAAAAAATATGTTTCCACCATATACTGTATCGCCTTGGCGAACGATATCACAACACTTATGAACAGCCATACCAACGGCAACTTTATTTTGTGTAATGTTAACATCAAACTTGATAAAATCAGGCATTTGACGTGGAGTAATGGATTTCAAGAAATCAAAATTCACGTTATCACTTAAAATAATGCCTCGATTATCCGACATAATATTACTTTGATTGTTCATATATTTGCCTTAACTTGCTAATTAACCGATTATACTATATCCAATATTTTGAGTCTAAAAATGGTAGAGCACTTTCCCGGGGCTTACTAACTTATAGCCACCAAGTTGTTCTAATCGATTAACAAAATCCACGCTTTGCAAGGTGGTCAAGAGCTCCTGAATTTGAGGAAGTTCAAAGGCGTAATCTGGAATCAGAAAATCATATTGCTCTAAACATATTTCTATAAAATCTAAATCAAACATTTTTGCTGCACTATAAATTCCCATACCAGCATCGGCACTACCACTTTTAATCTGAGCTGCAAGAGATGCATGAGTGAACTCTTCGTGGTCATATCCATAAATGTCTTGAGAATTAAGACCATGCTTTTCGCATAAATAATCGTTTAAAATGCGAGTACCCGACCCCTTTTGCCTGTTAATAAAATGAACGCGTGCGATGTCCGAAAAATCTTTGATACCCTTGGGATTGCCTTTAGCAACAATAATTCCTTGAACGCGACTTACACATTCCAAAAGGTAAACTCCACCATTTGGGAAGAACTTCTCAATATAGCTTTTATTATATGTGCCATCGACTGTGTCTAGTAAATGAATGCCGCCTGCATGCATAAGACCACGCTTAGCAGCCATTATTGCACCCATCGATCCAACATGCGTAGAAGAAAGCTTGGCGTTCATAATATTAGCAAGTTCATCGATTAGTGGATCATGGCTTCCAACCATAAGCAAAGTGTTTGCAATTTCATCCTTGCTGCAATCTGTGTGAACGGTTACTAGATCCCCAGCTTGACAGCCTTCACTATTCATAGGAATTGTAATTATGCCATCGCTTTGAACAAGACTGGTAACAACGCCTGCTCCTCGTTTTAAAGGCGCTGCTATAACCTTGTCTTGCACTCTTCCCAATTTAACGCGAATTGTTTCTTCATATTTTAAAGAAGAATTAATGTTTTCGCTAATGTGTGCCTGAATTGCATTATCCATACATAAGTTAGCCATGGTTAACTTTTCAACAATAGGTTTAAGAATTTTATCTAAAACCACAACACCACTAGCGGGGTAACCTGGCGTTCCAATTACTGGCTTACCATTAACGAGACCTAAAATTGCAGGTTTGCCTGGTTTTATGGATATTCCATGATAAAGCACTCTGCCAGCGTTAGCAATTACCTTCGATGCAAGATCGTCACGCCCGGCACTTGAGCCTGCCAACAGCAAAACTATATCGCATTCACGTGCCGCTGTAACAACGCAAGCGCTAATCTCATCAAAGATATCTTTACATATAGGGTAAATTTTTGGACAGCAACCCCAATTTGTCACAATACCTGCAAACATACTTGAATTTGTATCGATTATGTCACCTGCCTTAGGGTTTGATGTCCACTCAACAATTTCATCGCCTGTAGGAATAATGCCAACAACAGGCTTTTTGCAAACTTCAATTTCATTTATACCAGCAGCCATACAAGAAGCAATAACAAACGGCGTGACCTTGGTGCCCTTAGGCACAATCATCTCTCCTGCACAAACATCTTCGCCGATTTGACGAACATCCGACCAAGGGCTAACAGAAGACATAATCTCAACGTCACATGTTCCCGCACGCTGATCGGCAAGTGAATCGCTTTTAAAAATTACATCTTCAACCATAATAACCGCATCTGCCTGGTCGGGCAAAGGATCTCCAGTATCAACAACAATATAATCCTGCGGACTAAGCGTAATAGGCGTCGTGGCAGTCGCCCCAAAACTCACAGAAGCCATAACAGCAATGCCGTCCATGGCACTAGCATGATAATGTGGAACTGAGTTTTTTGCATAAACTGCGCTAGCTGTTATGCGATTCAAAGCATCCGTAACTGGCACCGTTTCGGCATGCAGCTTTAAGTTCAATGCTTCTAAATAGTTATTTAAAGCTTCATTGACCTCAGTATTTTTAAGATATTTAAAACTCATTTAAGACCCTTCTGCACTAGTTGCCTTTTCCGTCAACGCATTTTAACCTTGACATTTTAAACTTTCTCTAACATCGTAATTTCGCCCTAAAGTTTTGGCCTTATCCTCACCACATTTTAACTTTAACATTTTGACCTTTTTGTAGACCTTCACTCTCTCTATCAATAATAATATAACCATCGCTTCCGCGCAACTTAGAAATCAAGCCCGATTTTATTGCAATAGGAACAGCAAAATCACCATCTAACCAAACAGGAACATATTCTTCTCGTCCATGATTTGAAGAAATAGATGTATCTATAAAAGCATCTTTG
>JAKSUU010000007.1 GCA_024408695.1 Coriobacteriales bacterium
GTGTGCGACCGGATCTGTCTTTTGACATTCCGCCCGCGATGCCGTGACGTTCGCGCTTAAAATTTTTTGATTTTCGGGGTGAATTTGGCGTCTTGAGCCGATATAATATTTCGTCAAACGCCAGATGGTGACAACAAAGAAAAAAAGCTCGACAATCCTAAAAAGGGACACTTCGAAAAACATGGTGTCGAGCCTCGTAAGTTTTTGCGTGAAATTCGTCTCGACAACACAGATGAATTTGAGTTAGGTCAAAAGCTAACTATCGCCGATTTTGAAGAAACCGCAAAAGTGAATGTTTCTGGTATTAGCAAAGGTAAGGGGTTTGCTGGTGTTATGAAGCGTCACAATTTTGGTGGTGGTCCCGGTGGACACGGCTCACACTTTCATAGAGCCCCTGGTTCTGTAGGTATGTGCGCTACTCCGTCCCGTGTTTTAAAAGGTATGAAAATGCCAGGACACATGGGTTGCGAAAAAGTTACAGTTAAAAATTTGTCTGTTGTTCGCGTTGATGCTGAGCAAAACATTTTATTGGTTAAGGGTGCCGTTCCTGGTGGTAAAGGTGCGCTACTCAAGATAGTTAAGGCTTAAGGGGGAGGTGCAATAATGGCTAAAATTGATATTACAAAAATGGATGGCAAAACCGAAGGCAGTTTAGATTTAAACGATGCCGTTTTTGGTATTGAGCCAAACACTAGTGTTATTTATGAAGTCGTGCGCGCTCAACGTTTAAGCTGGCGTCAAGGTACTCATAATACAAAAACACGTGGCATGGTTAGTGGCGGTGGTCGCAAACCTTTCCGTCAAAAAGGAACTGGTCGTGCTCGTCAAGGTACAATTCGTGCTGCTCAAATGCGTGGCGGTGGTGTTGTATTTGGTCCACACACAACAAATCATGCGGTTCGTGTTAACAAAAAAGTTGTCAAACTTGCAATGCGCAGTGTATTATCTGGCAAACTCGCTGATCAAGAACTCATTGTTGTTGATAGTTTTGATTTTGAAAAAGCCTCCACAAAAGCCGCTATCGAATTTTTAAAGGCTTGAAAACTTGATGGACGCGTAACTATTGTTACAGCAGATGACGATGTAAATACATTTTTATCTTTCAGAAATATCAAAAAGGTAAATGTTATTTCTCAATTTGAAATTAACACATACGAGCTTTTAGATAATAAGGCTCTCATCCTTACTAAAAGCGCCGTTGAATATGCAGAGGAGGTGCTAAAATAAATGTTAGCTAGAGATATTATTATAGCGCCTGTTGTTAGCGAGCGAGCATTCGATATGCAAGCTTATAATCGCTATACATTTAAAGTTGACAAACGTGCATCAAAAATTCAAATTGCTCGTGCAATAGAAGAAATTTTTGGTGTTACTGTTTTGAAGGTAAATACATCTAATGTAAAACCAAAGCCAAAACGCACACGTTATCAACTTGGCTATACATCAACCTGGAAAAAAGCAATTGTCACTTTGGTTGAAGGTGACAAGATCGAATTGTTTGCTAATCAAGATTAATTTTTATAAAAAATTAATTTTTTAGTATAATATTCAACCGCACTTTTTTTGGCACCACCCGAGACCGTGACAAAAGTTTTAGCAAGTTAAAGCTTATATTATACGGCTCGGTAAAGAAAAAGATTATGAAAGGAAAGAAATGGGTGTAAAGCAATATAAACCAACGTCACCTGGTCGCAGGTTTCAGTCGGTTTCAGATTTTGCTGAAATTACAACTACAAAGGCCGAAAAGTCGCTTCTAGAGCCAATTAAAAAACACTCTGGACGCAACAATTATGGTCGCATTACAACACGTCATCAAGGTGGCGGACACAAACGTAAATATCGCAAGATCGATTTCAAACGTAAAAAAGATGGAATTAGAGCAAAGGTCGCCACTATTGAATACGATCCAAACCGTAGTGCTCGTATTGCTCTTATTAATTATGAAGATGGCGAAAAAGCATACATTCTTCATCCAAAAGGTCTCGAAGTTGGTCACTATGTAGAAAGTGGTCCAAATGCCGACATTAAACCAGGCAATGCATTGCCACTTCGCAATATTCCAGTTGGTACTCTAATTCATGCTGTTGAATTTCAACCTGGCAAAGGTGCTGGTATGGCTCGTAGTGCTGGTTCTTCTATACAGCTTATGGGTAAAGAAGGCAAGTATGCAATTTTACGTATGCCATCAAGCGAAATGCGCCGTGTATTATTAGACTGCCGTGCAACAATTGGTGAAGTTTCAAATGCAGAACATGCAAACATCACTGTTGGTAAGGCTGGTCGTAATCGTTGGAAGGGCATTCGTCCTACAGTTCGCGGTACTGTTATGAACCCTGTCGATCACCCACACGGTGGTGGTGAAGGTAAAAATAAGTCCGCTGGTCGTCATCCAGTTTCCCCTTGGGGTAAACCTGCAAAAGGCCAAAGAACTCGCAATAAGAAAAAAGCTTCTAATAGCTTAATTATCCGTCGTCGTAAGAAATAAAAGGAGGTAAAAAGTGTCAAGATCTCTTAAAAAAGGACCATATGTTGAACCTCGTTTATTGCAACGCATTATTAAGATGAATGAAGAAGGCAAAAAAGAAGCTATTCAAACTTGGAGTCGTTCCTCAACTATCTTTCCAGAAATGGTTGGTCATACAATCGGTGTTCACAATGGAAACAAACATATTCCTGTATACATTACTGAATCAATGGTAGGTCATAAGTTAGGAGAATTTGCTCCAACTCGTACCTTCCGCGGACACAAAGATTAGGAGGCACAAAAATGGAATCAAAATCAACTGCAAAATTTGTTCATATGTCTCCTCGTAAAGCACGTATCGTTATCAATGAGATCCGCGGAAAAGAAGTCCCAGCTGCTTTAGACATTTTACGTTTTAATACTCGCGGTGCTGCCGATGCAGTATATAAAGTTGTAAATAGCGCTGCATCTAATGCGCTCGTAAAGCATGGTCTTCGTCAAGATGCACTTTATGTTAAAGAAGCATATGCAGACAAGGGTCCTGTTATGAAACGTTATCGCCCTCGTGCAAAAGGTGCAGCATCACGTATTCGCAAACCTTTATGTCATATTACTATTGTTGTTGCATCAAAAGAGGAGGCATAATATGGGTCAAAAAGTTATTCCAACAGGATTTAGATTAGGCATTACAGAAGAATGGAAAAGTCGCTGGTATGCATTAGATAATTATTCTCAAGCTCTAGATGAAGATTTAAAACTTCGCAAATATATAGAGAAGAAATTATATGAAGCAGCTATCTCAAAGGTAGAAATTGAACGTGTCGGTACTGGTGAAGGCAATAGCATTAAGGCTATATTATATACTGCCCGTCCTGGTATTGTAATTGGCAAAAAAGGCCAAGAAGTTGAATATCTTAAAAAAGATCTTGAAAAAATGGCTGGTTGCAAGGTAGATATTGAAGTTAAAGAGATTAAATCTCCAGAACTCGATGCTCGCCTTGTTGCACAAAGCGTTGCAGCTCAACTTGAAGGTCGTGTTGCATTTAGACGTGCCATGCGTAAAAGTGTTCTTTCTGCTATGAAAACTGGAGCTAAAGGTATTAAAATTCAGTGTTCTGGTCGTTTAGGGGGCGCCGAAATGAGCAGAACCGAATGGTACCGTGAAGGTAGAGTTCCACTTCATACTATGAGAGCTATGATTGACTACGGCACATGTGTTGCTCATACAACATATGGTGCAATCGGAATAAAAGTATGGATTTATTATGGTGAAAAGTTGCCTGGAAAACCTTGTGTTAATCCAGCTTTAGAGGGAAGTGCCAGCCAACGTCGCGGGCCTCGCTCACGCACAGATGGGAGAAAATAAATGTTAATGCCTAAACGCGTCAAGCATCGTAAGGTGCAACGTGGCTCAATGAAAGGAAAGGCTAAGGGCGGAACCGAACTCGCTTTTGGTGCTTTTGGAATTCAGGCGCTAGAGTCACATTGGATTACCAATAGACAAATTGAGGCTGCTCGTATCGCAATGACTCGTCATATGAAACGTGGTGGTCGTGTTTGGATTACTATTTTTCCAGATAAACCAATTTCTAAAAAACCTTTAGAAACTCGTATGGGTAAAGGTAAAGGTAATCCAGAAGAGTGGGTTGCAGTTGTTAAACCAGGTCGTATTATGTTTGAAATCGATGGTGTTGTTGAAGAGACAGCACGCGAAGCTATGCGTCTTGCTATGACAAAACTCCCAATCAAATGTAAGATGGTTATCAGTCCAGATGGTCCAAACTTAAACATTAAATCAAATGTTTCTCAAATCTTGGCTGAATTAGAAACAGAAACATCAGAAGAAGGCGCAACAGAAGGCGCCACTGATGCAACAAAACAAGAATCTAAGGAAGAAGGTGAGTAGTATGAAATCTAATGAAATTCATGAGTTAGCTACTCCCGATTTAGACACAAGGTTAGAACAATCTCGCGCAGAACTTTTTAATCTTCGTTTTCAAATGGCTACAAGTCAGCTCGACAATACTTCACGTATTAAAGATGTAAAACGCGACATTGCTCGTATTCTTACAGAAATTCGCCTTCGCGAAATTTTAAGTGAAGATGAAAACGCTGCTGCTAAATCAAGCCTTAGAAAAGAGGAATCTTCAAAGGCCAAAAAGACAGCGGTTCGTGTAGAAAAAGCTTTAGAGCAAAAGGCAAAAGAAGATAAGAAAAAGGCTAAAAAAGAAAAAGAAGCCGAGCGTATTGCCAGTTTAGTTGACAAACCAGAAGACGTTAAAGAAGAGGTCAAAGAGGCCGTAGACGAAATCAAAGAAGAAATTGAAGAAGAAGCTGAAGAAGTAAAAGAAGAGTTTGAAGAAGCTGTTGAAGAAGTAAAAGAAGAGTTTGAAGAAGCTGTTGAAGATCTTGAAACTGTTGCTGATGAAATCGACGAAGAAATCGATGAGGCAATCGAAGAAGCTGAAGAAGAGATTGCTGAAGAAATTTCTGAAATCGAAGATGAAGAAGCTACAGACGAGGAGGATAAATAATGTCAGAAGAAAGAAATTATCGCAAAGTCCGCCAAGGTGTTGTAGTTTCTGCAGCTAATGATAAAACAATAGTTGTTCAAATTAGACAACGCAAGGCTCATCGCGTTTATAAAAAGATGATGACAACAACATCTAAACTTCATGCTCACGATGAAAACAATGAATGTGGAGTTGGAGATGTAGTTAGAGTAGCCGAAACTAGACCGCTATCAAAACTTAAAAGATGGCGTCTTCTAGAAATTGTCGAAAAAGCTAAGTAATTGATTTCGATGAATTTTAAAGAGAGGTAATTGATATGATACAGATGCAAACAAGACTTAATGTTGCAGATAACTCTGGAGCAAAAAAGGTTCAATGCATTAAAGTTTTGGGCGGCTCTAAACGTCGTTATGCGGGTCTTGGCGATGTAATCGTTGCTTCTGTTAAAGAAGCAAACCCTGCAGGTCAAGTCAAAAAAGGCGAGGTTGTTCGTTGTGTTATCGTTCGCCTTAATAAAGAAATTCGTAGACCAGACGGAAGCTACATTAAGTTTGATGAAAATGCCGTAGTTCTAATCGATAAAGATGGTGCACCACGCGGTACTCGTATTTTTGGTCCTGTTGCTCGTGAGCTTCGCGATCGCAAATATATGAAGATCGTTTCTTTAGCACCAGAAACACTCTAGGAGGAAATTATGGCTTTAAGAATTAAAACTGGAGATAGAGTTAAGATTTTGGCTGGCAAATATGTTGGTCAAAGTGATGAAGTTGTTGACGTTTTGCCAGATCTTCACAGAGTAGTCCTTAGAGATGTTGGTAGTGTTTCTAAAGCAGTTCGTCCAACTCAACAAAATCCAAATGGTGGCATTGAACAAATTCAAGCCCCAATTGACATTTCAAATGTTGCCTTAGTTTGCCCTTTCTGCGATTCTCCAACAAAAATTGGTGCCAAAATTAGAGAAGATGGCACCAAGGTTAGAGTATGCAAAAAGTGCAATAGGGAAATAGATTAATGCCCTACTAAAATCCAGGTAGGGGGCAGGGTCGGAAATCTTGCCTTAAATACAAAAGTTAGGAGAAATAATGGTACCAAGATTAAAAGAGCAATACTTTAAAGAGATTCAACCAGCTTTGCAAAAGCAGCTTGGTCTTAAAAATGTAAATGAGGTTCCTCGTTTTACTAAAATCGTTGTCAATATGGGTGTTGGTATTGCAACCCAAGACAGCAAACAAATCGATAGCGCGGTCGAAGACCTTCGCATCATTACTGGTCAACAACCACAAGTTAGGCGCGCTAAAAAATCTATCGCTGCATTTAAACTTCGTGAAGGTATGGCAATTGGTGCCAAAGTTACCCTTCGTGGCGATAGAATGTATGAATTTTTTGATAGATTAGTATCTACAGCTATTCCTCGTATTCGCGACTTTAGAGGTATGAATCCAGATAGTTTTGATGGTCATGGAAATTATTCTTTGGGTCTTCAGGAACAATTGGTATTCCCAGAAATTGATTACGATAAAGTCGATAGAACCCGTGGTATGGACATTACATTTGTAACTAGTGCCAAAGACGACGAGGGTGCACGTGCACTTCTTGATGCCTTTGGTTTTCCATTTAAGCAGGAACAGTAAGTGAAAGGATAGTGCATTGGCAAAAAAATCGTTGATCGTTAAAGCATCTCGTCCACCTAAGTATATGACAAGAACTATACGTAGGTGCAATCGTTGCGGTCGTCCACACAGCGTTTATCGCAAATTTGGACTTTGCAGAGTTTGCTTGCGCGAACTTGCTCTTCGCGGCGAAATACCAGGTGTACGTAAGTCAAGCTGGTAAGTTTTAACACCTTATTTGAAGGCAAAAAGTCGCACTTAGCTTTTTGAACCCCAAATATTGAAATCAATTTTAAGAGAGGAAAAATTATGAGTGTATCAGATCCAATTGCAGATATGCTAACGAGAATTCGTAATGCAAATACTGCAACTTATGATGAGGTGAGCATTCCATCAAGCAAAATCTTGGTAGAAATTGCTCGCATTTTAAAAGAAGAAGGCTATATTTTAGATTATAAAGTTGAACCTAAGACAGTTCAAGATGAACTCCATGTAACTCTAAAATATGGTGAAAAACGTAGTCGCACAATCAAAGGTCTTCGCAGAATTTCTAGTCCAGGTCTTCGAATTTATGCAGGTAAAAATGAACTTCCACGTGTTTTGGGAGGTCTTGGTACTGCAATCATATCCACATCTAAGGGAGTCTTGACAGATCGCGATGCACGTCTTGCTGGCGTGGGTGGCGAAGTCTTGGCTTATGTTTGGTAATAGGGGGTGTTTTAAATGTCTAGAATTGGTAAAATGCCCGTTGTTATTCCTGATGGAGTTGATGTAAATCTTGATGGTTCAACACTTACTGTTAAGGGCAAAGGTGGCGAGCTCACACAAACTTTTAGTGATATTTTAACTATTAAAATCGAAGAAGGAACAATTATTGTTGAGCGTCCTGATGACGAAATTAAGTCTCGCTCACTTCATGGTTTAACTCGCTCTTTAATCAACAATATGGTTACTGGCGTTTCTGCTGGATACAAAAAGGAGCTTGAGCTTGTTGGCGTTGGCTATCGTGCTCAACTTAAAGGTAAAGACCTTGAGCTTGCTTTAGGTTATTCGCATCCAGTACTTGTTAAATGTCCTGATGGTATTACATTTGAGTGTCCAGAAAATACTAAAATCATCGTTTCTGGTATTGATAAGCAAAAAGTTGGCCAAATTGCGGCAGATATTCGTAAACATCGTCCACCAGAGCCTTATAAAGGTAAAGGTATTCGTTATTCTGATGAATATGTACGTCGTAAAGAAGGCAAGACTGCAGCCTAGGACACAAGGAGATAGATACTTATGGATAAACAAAAACAAAAAAATGCCAAGTTGGCTAAAAGAAAAATTAGAGTTCGTTCTAAGGTTAGTGGCACTCCAGAGCGCCCAAGACTTTGCGTTACAAAATCAAATACTAATATTTATGCCCAAGTGATTGATGATAAGGCTGCAAATACTATCGTTAGTGCTTCATCCCTTGGTAATTCAATTAATGCCAAAGGTGGTACAGTTGAAGGTGCAAAAGAAGTTGGTGCATTAATTGCAAAACGTGCACTCGAAGCTAATATTTCAGAAGTTGTGTTTGATCGCGGTGGCAATCTTTATCATGGTCGCGTAAAAGCTCTAGCAGATGCTGCTCGCGAAGGCGGACTTAAGTTTTAGAAAGGATTATAATGGCTCAAAGACAAAATAGAAAAGGCAAACGCGGCGCTCAATCTAACACTCCAGAACTAGAAGAAAAAGTCGTTTTTATTAATCGCGTTTCTAAAACTGTAAAAGGTGGTCGTCGCTTAAGCATGACAGCCTTAGTTGTAGTTGGAGATCGTCAAGGAAATGTTGGCGTTGGAATGGGCAAGGCCGTTGAAGTTCCAACAGCCATTAGCAAGGGCGTTGAAGATGCTAAAAAGAACATGTTTAAGGTTCCTTTAACAAAAGAAGGCACTATTCCACATGAGATTTTAGGTCGCTATGGTGCAGGTCGTGTTTTATTAAAACCAGCTTTACCTGGTACCGGTGTTATTGCTGGTGGTCCTGTTCGTGCACTTTTGGAACTTGCAGGTGTTAGCGATGTTTTATCTAAATCTCTCGGTTCTTCAAACGCTATGAACATTGTTAAAGCAGCAGCTCAAGGCTTAAAAGATTTATCTAGCCCAGAAGAGGTTAGCGCAAAACGTGGTCTTTCGATTGGTGCTATTTATGGCAGAAAGGTTGCATAATGGCTAAAAAATTAGAAGTAACACAGGTTAAAAGCCCTATTTCCTGCCCAAAAGATCAAGGTTTAACTTTGCGTGCATTAGGACTGCGTAAAATTGGCGCAACTGTTGTTCATGATGATACAGATGCCATTCGCGGTATGATTTTCAAAGTAAAGCATTTAGTCGAGGTAAAGGAAGTATAGCAACACTTAGGGGACGGTAACCTTGGTGTTGCAAAACCGCAACACTTAGGGGACGGTAACCTTGGTGTTGCAAAAACGGAGCATCTAAAATTTATCGCACTCCGTTGTTAATTAGCAATTTAAACAATAAGTGTTTAAATTATAAGTTAGAAAGGTAGTCTTACACAGGCGAGCATGTGTAAATGAGCAAATGCTCAAAAGGGCAAATAGCAAGCCCTTATGCGAGAAAGGAAAATTGTGGATTTATCAACATTAAAACCAGCCAAAGGTGCTACTCATGCTAAAAAAAGAGTAGGTCGAGGCAACGCTTCAGGCAAAGGTACCACTGCAGGTCGTGGCTATAACGGTCAAGGCTCTCGTCCAGGTGGTACAAAAGGTGCAGGTTTTGAAGGTGGACAAACACCTTTATATATGCGTCTTCCAAAACTTCCTGGTTTTAAAAACCGTTGGCGTAAAGAATATCTAGCTGTTAATGTTTCTCGTCTTGAAGAAAAATTTAACGCTGGCGACGTAGTTGACGGTGCATCCTTAAAAGAAAAAGGAATCATTAAACACGAAGATGCGCTAGTTAAGGTTCTTGGCGATGGTAATATCACTAAAGCATTAACTATCAAGGTCGATAAAGTTTCAAAAAGCGCTCAAGAAAAAATAGAAGCTTGTGGCGGAAAGGTAGAGTGTCGTGCTTAAAGCATTAATTAATGCGATGCGCGTTAAGGAACTTCGTCGCAAGATTCTTTTCACGCTAGCAATTATTGCATTATACAGAGTCGGCTCTTTTATTCCTGTTCCTGGTATCCCATTTGCGGCCTTAGTTGAAAACTTTTCTGCATCTAGTGGAAATGCAAACGCCGCTTTGGTAATGCTCAATTTATTTAGTGGTGGCGCACTCGAATACTTCTCGGTATTTTCGCTTGGTATTATGCCATACATTACGGCTTCAATTATTATGCAACTCATGCAAGGGGTAATTCCAGCTCTTGGTCGTTGGCAAAAAGAAGGCGAAATCGGACAGCGTAAAATCACACGTATTACTCGTTATTTAACACTTGGTCTTGGTCTTATTAACGCAATAGGTTATCTTGTTTTGTTCCAGAGTTCAACCTTTGGAATTAAATTTAACGACACTGTTTTACCGCTTTGGGTAACTTATGTTGTAATTGTTGTAACCTTGCTTGCAGGTACTGCATTCATTATGTGGATGGGAGAACTTATTACGCAACGTGGTATAGGTAATGGTATGTCACTCATCATCTTTGCTAACATCGTTGCACGTCTCCCAGGCAATTTATATGAATCTATTACAAATGCTCAAGATCCAATGCAAGGTGTTGTAACTACTGTTATTGTAATTTTGGTAATTTTGATTATCATTCCAGCCATCGTATTTATCGAACGAGGTCAGCGCAGAATTCCAGTTCAATACAGTAAACGTGTTGTTGGTCGTCGTGTAATGGGTGGTCAATCTACTTATTTACCATTTAAGGTTAATGGCGCTGGCGTTATCCCTATTATCTTTGCATCATGCTTACTTTATTTGCCAGCTCAAATTGCCGCTTTCTTTACCGATGTCGACTGGTTAAATGCAGTGTCAAACTTCTGTTCAAGTGGATGGGGCAACTGGTTACTCACATTTATCTTTATTATTTTCTTCGCTTATTTCTATACAAGTATGGTTTATCATCCAGAGGATACAGCAGATAATTTAAGAAATAATGGTGGTTTTATTCCTGGCGTTCGTCCTGGTGGAGCAACTGTTCAATATCTAAAAGATGTTATTAATCGCATTACGCTTCCTGGTGCTATTTTCTTAGCAGCTATTGCTATTATTCCATCAATTTTATATACAGTTAGCGGAAACCCACTTATTAACACTTTTGGTGGCACTAGCGTTTTGATTATGGTCGGTGTTGCACTTGATACAATGACCAAGCTTGAATCTCAGTTGAAGATGCACAATTACGACGGTTTCTTCAAGTAAAATTTAGCCGTTAAAATTTATAAATGCCAAAATTGAAAATTAAACGGCTGCAACTCGTAGCCGTTTTTTTTATCCAATAATGGTACAAAAAATACCTGATATATTTTGTACCAATTGCCTGGTCACTGTAGTGAGTTTTTGTGCTAATCATATAAACGAACAAAATGAAAAATCGCTCGTTCAACCCTCAAAATGCTCATAGGATTATGTGTAGTTTCATCATGACAAAAAATTTCTTGAAGACAAATATAAAACTATTCTTCCTTAACAAATTTTAGCATTTGGTCAACTAATTGCGCGTTTTGCTCATTGTAGCTAATTGTTGCTTCTCCGTCTCCTTGTTGCGGTCCATAATCGCCAAATTGCGCATGATTTCCACAGCGAATAACAAATTCGCGAGAACCTATGGGGAGTTTTGACTTTGCAGACTCTACTTTATCTTGTGTGCATATTTTGTCGTTAGATGCTAAAACCGTAAGCACCCTTGGGTTAACTTTTGTAAGGTCATTAGCTGGGTACGAGGCACAAAAAATTATGCCACTAAATGCATCGGGGTGCGCAGCAAGACAGTTACTCGCTGCAACGCCACCAAGCGAATGTCCTGCAAGATACCAACTTTTAATCTGGGGATATTTTTCAATTACTTTTATAGCCGCATCCTGGTTTAATATCGCAAAATTCATAGGACTTTTTAAACCAATCGCTAAAACTCCTTGGGCAGCCAATCCGTTAAACAAACAACTATATGCTTCTATGTCTACTCTCGCTCCTTGATAAAATACAACACCTGTGTCTACATCGTTCATATTGGCAGGTGAAAAGGCGATGTATCCGTCGGCATTTGTTTCAACTTCAACATTAGCGCTTGGGTTATTATAAATGCTTAAAGATTTCTCTTGCGCTTTAAGTGGTGTGCCCAGAATAAATAGACATACGCATGTGCCTACTAGAAGCAATCCAACGATTATTGCAATTACAACTAGAAGAATTTTTTTACGTTTTCGTGCGGTTTCTTTTGTCACCATTATTTTAGAAAAACTTTGTTTTACAACTTAACCTTTCTATATTTTATCACACGCTCATACAAAGGTTTTATAAAAACATTATTGTAATTTAAAATTTCTATCCCCAATTTTTAAGTTTTGAAGTTAGCAGTCATTTGCTAGCAGTCATTTGCTAGCAGTCATTTGCTAGCAGTCATTTGCTGCCACTACATATTTATGAAAAAGCCTAATCTTACAAAAGCTTTACATTTTCTTAAAAAATTTTAAACTTCTTCTTTTTTGTTGTGTATGTGCGATAATATAAATGTTTGATTTTCATAAAGAAGGGACTTTTTATGAATATTGTTTTACTTGGTGCTCCAGGCGCTGGTAAAGGCACCCAAGCCGAAAAATTGGTTGCAGAATTTAACTTTAAACATGTTTCAACTGGAGATTTACTCCGTGCTGCCGTTCGCGAAGGATCTGACCTAGGAAAAAAGGCAAAAACTTACATGGATGCTGGCGACCTTGTTCCAGATGAAATCGTTATTGGTCTGGTAGAAGAACTCCTTAAAAAAGATCCAAGTTCTTCATATCTTCTTGATGGTTTTCCAAGAACTACAACGCAAGCTGTTAGTTTAGATACGGCATTAGATAAATTAGGCACAAAACTCGACTATGCTGTTAATCTTGTAGTAGACAACGACGCAGTTGTTGCTCGCTTAAGCAAACGCCGTTGCTGTAAAATGTGTGGATACATTGGATCTGCCGATGATGGTTCAACTTGTCCAAAATGTGGCGGTGAAATGTTCCAACGTGATGATGATCAAGAGGAAGCTATCAAAAATCGTCTTGTTACATTTGATACCCAAACAAAACCTTTAATCGATTATTACAAAGGCAATGGTCGCCTTCTTGACATTGATGGATCAAAAATGCCTGACGAAGTATTTGCCCAGGTAAAAGCTGCTCTTTCATAAACTCTTTACCTAAGATTTCACACCCGCGTTCTGCATTTTGATAAGGTTCGCGGGTGTTTTATTTGACAATTACAAAAATGAATTATAAGAGAATCCTATGCAAAAAGAACATCCAATTTTAAAATCAAAATCGGAAATTGAAGCAATGAAGGAGGCTGGACGAATTAGTGCAAAAGCCCTGCGTATGGCAGGAGAAATTGTACAGCCTGGTATTTCAACAGCTGAAATTGATTCCTACATAGAAAATGTAATTCGCATGCTAGGTGGTACTCCTTCTTTTAAAGGACTTTATGGCTTTCCAGGCTCTGCATGCCTTTCTTTAAATGATATGATTGTGCATGGCATTCCAAACAAAAGAACAATTTGCCAAAATGGTGACATTATTTCAATCGATACAGGCGCCACTGTCGATGGCTGGGTGGGCGATAACGCTGCAACTTTTGCTGTTGGCACCATAAAACCCCAGATCCAGGCCTTATTAGATGCAACAAAGGCCTCGCTTTACGAAGGCATTGCTCAAGCTCAAGTAGGCAATCACATTGGCGATATTGGCCACGCTATTCAAACTTATTGTGAAGAACGTGGCCTAGGTGTTGTTCGCGACTATATTGGACATGGAGTTGGTCGTAAAATGCATGAAGATCCTGCGGTTCCAAACTTTGGCAAACCTGGTCGAGGTTTGAGATTGGAAGAAGGTCTTGTTATTGCAATCGAGCCCATGATTAACCTTGGCACGCATAATTGTCATGTTATTTTAGACGGTTGGGGTGTTGTTACCGATGATGGCCTTCCATCGGCGCATTTTGAAAATACAATTGCTGTTACAGCAGACGGACCAGTCATTATAACCAAAGAATAATGCATAATTTTGTTCTTAAACTGTATATTTTGTAAATTTTTCGAATTTTTTTGAAAAATTTTCTTCAAATTAACATATAATAGTATTTTGCGTCTTAAAGGGCGCATTGTGTTTTTATGCATTATATTAGATAGGATTTTGTATTGGCTAAAGAAGATGCTATTGA
>JAKSUU010000070.1 GCA_024408695.1 Coriobacteriales bacterium
CCGGACCATAGCTGTTAGCACCATTAGTTCCCTTGAAAAATCCAAAGTAAATCGCAAAGAAGAAGTTTACAATAGGAACAAAGAACAGCACATACCACCAGCCGCTTTTGTTAAGGTCATGAAGGCGTCTTACGCCAAAGGGTAAACATATTATCAAAGTTTGCAACGGTACTGCATGCCATATTCGTGGATCTATGAATTTGGTAACAGGTCTTAAGCGTGAACTTAACATTGACCCTGGTCAAACTACTGAAGATGGCGAGTTTTCTGTAGAACTTGTTAACTGCTTGGGCTCTTGTGCTTTAGCTCCTGTTTTGTTAGTTGATGGAATTTATCACAACAAACTAAAGGTAGAAGATGTAAGTGGTATTATTGAACAATATTCAGGTAGCGATGGAGAGGGGGCATAAGATGGCAAAGACAGAAAAATTACTCGTATGCTGCGGAACTGGTTGTATTGCAAATGGTGCATATGATGTAGCTGATGCCCTTGAGGCTGAAATTAAATCTCGCGGACTCGATGTTAATGTAGAACTAAAAGTTGAACGCACTGGTTGTAGTGGTGAATGCGAAGCAGGTCCAATTGTACGCTTGATGCCACGTGATACAATGTATTACAAAGTTAAGCCAAAAGATGCTGCCGACATTATTGATTCACTTGAAGGTGAAGCAGTTCAGCGTTTGCTTTATCGCGAAGGTAAAGGCAAAGATGCTAAGTATTTTGAGCATATGCAAGACAATCCTTTTTATGCAAAGCAACATAAAATTGTTTTAAAGGATGTAGGTGTAATCGACCCTCTTAGTTTGGACGCTTATAAGGCTGTTGGTGGTTATGAAGGTCTTGAAAAAGCGCTTAAGATGACTCCAGACGAAATCATTACAGAAGTAGAAAAAAGTGGTTTACGCGGTAAAGGTGGCGCTGGCTTTCCAACTGGTCGTAAATGGCGTACAGCTGCTGGTTATGATAACTTTCCAAAATACATTGTTTGTAATGGTGATGAGGGCGATCCTGGTGCATTTATGGATGGTTCTACTATGGAAGGTAGCCCACATGCAGTAATTGAAGGCATGATTATTGGTGCACTTGCCATTGGTGCAGAAACTGGCGTGCTATATATTCGCGACGAATATGCACTTGCTCGTGACCATATACAACATGCAATTGATGATGCTTATAAAGCTGGCATTTTAGGTGATAGCATTATGGGTACAGACCACAAACTTGATCTTAGCATCGTTCGTGGTGGTGGTGCCTTTGTTTGTGGTGAATCCACTGCGCTTATGAATTCAATTGAAGGCAAGGTTGGCGAGCCTCGTCCTAAATATATCCGTAGTGTTCAAAGTGGCCTTTTTGAACAACCAACAGTTTTGAACAATGTAGAATCTTTAGCTTCTATCCCTACAATTTTGCGCCTTGGTGGCGATGAATATGCAAAGGTCGGTACCGAGAAATCTAAAGGTACCAAGGTATTCGCAATGGTAGGTAAGGTAAAACATACTGGTCTTGTTGAAGTTCCAATGGGAACAACTCTTCGAACACTAATATATGATATTGGTGGCGGAATCATTGGTGATCGACCATTTAAAGCAATCCAAACTGGTGGTCCATCTGGTGGTTGTATCCCAGAAGATTTACTTGACCTGCCTGTTGATTTCGATACTCTTAAAGAATATGGTGCCATGATGGGTTCAGGCGGTATGATCGTTATGGACGACCGTTCCTGCATGGTTGAAGTTGCTCGTTATTACATCGACTTTTTGTGTGAAGAATCCTGCGGAAAGTGTACTCCATGTCGTGAAGGTTTGCGTCAAATGCGCGCCATTCTAACTGACATTTGCGAAGGGCGTGGCAAGGAAGGCGATATTGAACTTTTGGAGCGCCTTGGTCATACGTTAGAAGACGCTTCCCTTTGTGCTCTTGGTCGCACGGCTCCAAATCCTGTTCTTACAACTATTAAGTTTTTCCGTGATGAATACGAAGCTCACATTAAAGAACATCGCTGTCCAGCTGGCGTTTGCGCTGCTCTTACAAGCTTTAAAATTGATGCAGACAAATGTACAGGATGCGGTTTATGTAGTCGTTCTTGTCCTACAGATGCAATTAGCGGCGAGAAAAAAGAAGCCCATGTTATTGATACTTCAAAATGTATTGCATGTGGAAGTTGTCGTGAGGCTTGCAACTTCGACGCGATTATGACAGAAGGGAGATAATCATGGCTAAAACATATGAAATTACAATTGATGGTAAAAAATGTACATGTGAACACGGCGAATATATTTGGGATGTAGCTCATCGCAATGGTATCAAAATTCCTGCTCTTTGCCGTCATGATGCATTTGGTGATCATCGTGCTTGCTGCCGAATCTGTTTAGTAGAAGTTGAGATTAAAGGACGTCGCAAGGTTGTTACTTCTTGCGTTTATCCTATTGAATGCGAATGCGATATTTATACAAAAAGCGAAAAAGTTTTGGAAGAACGCAGTGTTGTTATGGCATTACTAGCTGCTCGCTCTCCAGAATCTGAAAAAATCCAAGGCATGGCGAAACGCATGGAGGCCGACACAGGTTTTGAGCGTTTAATTAAACTTGACAACGAAAAATGCATTCTTTGTGGTCTTTGTGTTCAAGCATGTAATGCTCTTGGCACTGGTGCAATTAGTACTGTTAATCGTGGTACAGACAAAGAAGTATCCACTCCATATGATAAAGAAAACATCTCTTGTATTGGGTGCTTGAGCTGTGCAAATGTTTGTCCTACTGGCTCTATTGCCTTTGAAGAAGATGCTGAAAGTCGCACAATTTGGAACAAGAAATTTGAGCTTGTTAAATGCGAAAAGTGTGGCGAAGTTATAGGCACAAAAGAGTCTTACGAATTTGCTAAAAAAGATGCAAAGGATGACAACGACGCGCTAGTTTGCGATGCTTGCAAAAAGAAAGCAATCGCAGATGAACTTGCTGCAACCTACCGCCTCGCTTAAACTTTCGTTCCTCGCAAGTCTTGTGTTCCACTTTTTTCGTTCCAGGAGTTTTCACCTCGTTTCTCGCAAGTCTTGTGTTCCACTTTTTTGTGCATGGGTCGTTAGGCTCGCCGTTTCTGTAAGAGACAATTTAGTATAATTTTATGTTAAAAAAATATGCATTTAGATAAACGCTACATTAGAAATATACAGGCACTCTCCGAAGAGGAGAGTGCCTCTTTATTTGACAAAACCGTTGCTGTTGCAGGTTGTGGTGGCTTAGGTGGCTATGTAATCGAAAACCTTGCGCGCATGGGTGTAGGTACAATAATCGCCATCGATAGCGATGTCTTTGAAGAATCAAATCTTAACAGACAATTATTTTCAACCGAGAATAATCTTGGTCAGCCAAAAGCTCTCGCTGCGCAAGAACGCATTTCTCAAGTAAATTCCAACGTAAAAATCATCCCAAAAATCGCAGAACTTGGAGAAGAAAATGCTGCGGAACTTATCAATGGCGCAGATTGTGTAGTTGATTGCCTTGACAATATGATGGCCCGTTTTTGGCTTGCTCACATTTGTCAAACATAGCAACTTCCGCTCATGTATGGCGCAATCGCTGGTTGGTTTGGCCAAGTAAGTACAGTTTTTCCAGGGGACGTTGGTTTTGTAAACATTTATGGCTCTACAAAAAGCGATGGAGCAAAAGACCAGGGTAATCTTCCATTTACCGCTAGCTGCGTCGCATCTCACATGAGCGCTGAAGTAATCAAAGTTCTCTTAAACAAGCAAGATCTTCTTCGCAATCGATTGCTTATGGTAGACATGCAGTATGGGTCCTGCGAAGTGATTGAACTTAGCTAGTTAGCTAATTAGCAATAATCTTTCATCATCAATTACCAATCCTATTCATAAATTATTAAATTTGCATCAAAATTGATTAAATATTTTGTATTCGTTGAAGTTTCGTATATTAGACAATGTCAACCTAGGGCATTATTTGAAATAGTTTTTTCAAAAGTTATATAAATAATTTCTTATATAATAATGTGTTATATATACAATTTTCGCATTTTACGAGTTCAAATAAGGATTTCAACTCTAATTTTAACCCAATTTACGACCAATTTACGACAAAATAAAGAAGGTATGCTTACTCAAACCGTTGGTTAAGTAAATTTCGAATATTAGATGGTAAATAATTTTTGTAAAAATTTTTCATATTATTTTATATTACCCCAAAAAGCTATCATCTTGCCATTTGCCACTTTGTGTATAGCCACTTGCATACTCAAAAGTTCCTTGACCAGTTCGCCTATCTGCATAAAATTCACCAATATAAGTACCATAGTAAGATCCATTCTCATTCATATAAGTATGGATGCCACTTCCTTGTTTAAGTCCTTCAAACCAATCGCCATCATAAGTTGAACCATCCTTATAAGTAATTTTACCTTTACCGTGCCTTAAGCCATTTTTCCATTCACCAGAATAATCCCAGCCACTTGCATCTTTATGAGTTCCTTGTCCATTTTCTAGATTATTATGCCATGCACCTGTATAAGTTGAACCGTCTGCATAAGTGTAAATGCCTTCTCCCTCGCGCAGTCCATTTTGCCATTGACCATCATAAACCCAACCTTCACAACTCTTTAAAGTTCCTTTGCCTTGAAATTTATCAGCTACTAAATCACCAGTATAAGCCGAACCATCCGCATAAGTATAAGTACCTTTACCTTCTTTATAACCATTTATCCAGTCGCCATCGTAAGACCATAAAGAACAATCTGAATATTTACCTTTACCATTTTGTTTATTATCTTTAAATTCACCGTTATATAACGAACCATCAGCGTAAATATAAACACCCTGACCATTAAACTGGTCGTTTTTAAAATCTCCATTATACGAATCGCCATTTATTTTTGTAAGCTGTCCACTCCCTTCACGTTTGCCACGCACCCAGTCCCCTTCATAAAAACTACCATCTGCATAATTAATTTT
The DNA here is from genome assembly GCA_024408695.1 of Coriobacteriales bacterium. GTDB lineage: Bacteria > Actinomycetota > Coriobacteriia > Coriobacteriales > QAMH01 > JAKSUU01. Next base: position 4,962 of record JAKSUU010000070.1, read on the forward strand.
ACCCTCACCGTCATAATAACCATTAACAAAATAGCCAGTATATACATCGCCATTACTTGCCTCAACATTTTCATAATAGCCATTGCGAGAAGGGTCAAATGAAGAATCTAACATTGCGGGCATTAAATTGCTAAATAGAAACAGGAAAACAAACGCTAAGGCAAGACCAACTGACACAATGGAGCTAAAGATAAATACACTTTTTAACTTATTATATTTATTGCTTTTTATAATGCAAATAAATACTATCAGACTTATAATGGCAACAACTAATAAAACAATTACTAAAATTAACATTGTGTTCATTTTATACCAGAACCTATGTATAATATAATATAATCACAATAAATTCATTGAAATTATTCTCGCTGAACAAAAAAGTTTTACTTTGCCTACTTTCATACTTTGTCTGAATGAAATTTAATTAAATTCATAACAATGTTTTTCACTATGTTTTGCGAAAATTGTTCGTATAAACCTATTCTTGCTAATATATCTTTTGTAAGAAAATCAAATAAATTATTTACTAGTAAACATTTACACTCATCCTTATTTTTAGTATTTTATGTTATTTAGTCAATAAATCTCCTGCTAAATCTAAAATACTACCTATATTTATCATATTTATTGGCTGGTCCGAAATTTAAAATATCTTCATCCGCAATAATAATATTATACTTAACAATATAATAACACTTTAATATACTATCTACAAAATAGAAAATGTAATATGCCATACATAAAATACTAATGAACAATCCAACATAAAATAAAATATTGGTAGTAACTAGTCTACCTAAAATTCTAGCAATTATCGAACATGCTAGTGCTATCATGACAATCATTGACATAGGCAAAAAAGTTAAATTATCAAAGAAGACTCTTGCGGATGATGAATTAAAGCATAAAGGACAAAAAGACTTGTCAGAATTAAGTATATTTAAGTTAGTTCCTGAATTTAGTTATGATTTAGATGAAAGAATGAAAGATAAAGA
>JAKSUU010000071.1 GCA_024408695.1 Coriobacteriales bacterium
CTACTCAAGAAAATCTCGATACGTTGCGCAAGCGTGGAGTCATAATTGTTGAACCAAGCGTTGGTAAGCTTGCTTGTGGCTCTGTAGGTAAGGGACACCTCGCAAGCATACAAAATATTGTAGATGCCATTAGCTATAATTTATATATAGAAAAACCTCTTGCAGGTAAAAATGTGTTAATAACTGCTGGTCCAACCCGTGAATATTTAGACCCTGTGCGCTTTATTAGCAATGGTTCTAGCGGAAAATTTGGGTATGCTTTAGCGCGGGCAGCAAAATGCCTTGGAGCAAATGTTACTTTGCTTTCTGGTCCAACAAATATAGATATTCCAGCGGATGTTGAATTTGTTCAAGCTACGAGTGCCAAAGATATGTTTGAATTCATTACGGGGCATTCAAGCTTTTTTGACATTGCTATTTTTAACGCCGCTGTTTGTGACTGGGCAGCCAAAGATTATTCTTTCGAAAAAATAACTAAAACCGGTAACGATCTAAATCTTGAATTTGCCCAGAATTCAGACATTGCCCAATATTTTGGTCAGCATAAATCTTCAAAACAAACATCTGTAATATTTAATGCTCAAACAAGCTTAGATGAACAACAATCAATTCAAAAACTAATAAATAAAAATGCTGACTTAGTGGTCTCTAATATTGTCGGTGGAAAAAATAACGCCCTTGCAAGTGATGTAGACGACATTTCAATTTTTAACGCTGAAAAATTAATTGCTAAATATAAAGATTCTAAATCAAAACTTGCTTTTATAATTTTTGAGGAAGTTATAAAGCGCGCAATGGACGATCATATAAGTTAGTGATAAGTTAGTACGTTTTTGCTTCTTCGTACCAGGCATCAATTTTAGCTTTAGAAGCATCGGTTAAAGATGTGCTGCTACCCATAATAAACGGATTGGTAAGAGTGTGCTTATATTGATTTCCAATTTTTTCCATGGCAACGATAGATTGAGATGGGCTACTGTTATTAGGTACTAAAATTATAATAGACTTATTGCAGCCACTTAAACATGAGGCAGCTAAGGCATCGGGAAAATCATCTCCTTGTGCAAATGATACGCAGGACAAATTCAAGCCTTCGCTAAGTGAGTGGTTGACAATTTCAGAACAAGTTTCGTAACGATTTTTGCCAGCCCATCTTGGGTCGCATATAGCAGGAAAACTAGCTTCAATATCACTGTCTACGGACTTTGTGCTACCCAAAATAATTATTCTTTCAAAACCATCATTTGCAATTGCAGCCTTAATAGTCGAATTAAGCTTTCCATTACTTTCCGTTAAAAAGATTGGTACATTTTTTGTATAAGCATAAGATGAAACGCTTAAAGCATCGGCAAAAGCTACGCCTGTAGTAACAATACATGTCTTTTTGTTGTTAGTTGAATTTTCAAACCAAGTATGCTTAAATTCGCTAGGGTGATTTTTTACATATTTATAGATTTCAAAAGATGTGAACGTTCTTGAATCCCCCTTAATTCTTGTAACGCTTGTTATAGAAGAAATAGCTAAAAGTTGAGTTTTTACAAGTTCATTAATAGAATTTGTACCACCAATAATATATGCTTTAGAAGGTTGAATTTTTTTAATTGTTTGCTTTGCTTCATCATTAAGAGTATTTGTGTTGGTTAATACAACGCTTCCTTCAAGAAGTCCTGCAAGTGCACTTGCAGCTAGTGCATCTGGAAAATCGTCACCTCGAGCAATAACTATTGAGTTTTCAAATGTTTTATTTAAAGATTTTTCAACAATAAAACGCATAGTTTGATATCTTCCGTCGCCATTGAGCCTATAGCTTTCTTCTGCTTCAGCAGCAACAACATTTACGCTAAATTGTTTTGAACATGCTAGATAGTTCGCGTTTTCTTCAGTATAAATTGTAATAGTTGTACTACCAACTAAATTAGAGCTTACTTTACATAAATGACTATGAGCTGCTGTGGGGTCTTGTTTTGTGATTTGGGCATTGGCAATACTGTCCTGTAAACTCGAAGCCTTTATTTGATAATTAGGAATTGATCCATCAATATTGCAATCTAATTCAAAACTTTGTGAAGAGTCGGTTGGGTTTGCGATTTCTTGTTTTTCATTATCATAATTAGAAATTTTTTGAGTGATTTCAATTGTGTCGTTTGCTGTATCCCAATTAATGTTTGGCGTGGCTTTGTTAATCGTCAATTGTGTCGTTTGGAATGTGACATTATACTTGCCTTGTTTTTCTGGATTATCTGGCGCAACTCCGCCATTTGGATCTTTGCCAGAATATATTGTATAAACGCCTGCATTGTAAATATTTAAGGTATTTTTATTCGCATCTGTCCATAAGTCAAATTCGATTGATTCGCTTGGCAACAGGCCTTCTACAGTTGCTGTAAATGGCGCAACTGTGTCGCCATAAGTGTAAGCAGAAGGAGCATTTGGTGTTACAGTGACTTCTATAACATTAATAGTTAGTATACCCTTAATTGGTTTTAGACTGTATTTTCCTTGCTCAAGATCTCCCACAACATTGATATCGTATACACCTGCTTCAGAGTCTGTTGTGGCATCGCAAGAAAGTGTATACGATAGAGTATTTACTATACTGCTTGGTACAGAATCTCCGTTATCGTCTTCAAAAGAGGCACTAAATGTTGGATTTGAATCGCCTCTATATTTTTCTGCATTATTAACCTTAACGTTGATATTTTCTGTTTTGATAGTAAATGTTGCTTCTGTGCCTACTAACTCGTAGTTACCTTGATACTTATCTCCAACAACTGTAATTGGATATTCTCCCTTATCTTCGCCTGCTTTTCTTGTAAATGTATAGGAGATTGCGTCTGTACCAATAAGACCTGTAATTTCTTTGGTTGTTGTGATTGGGTTAGGGTCGGCTTCACTTCGATATTTGGAATTATCATTTGGCTTTACAGTAACTTTTTTAGGAATAATATTGAACGTAATTTCTGTGGATGTACTTGCATATTCGCCAAGCCCCGTAACTTGGATTTTTGCAGTACCAACATTAACATTATTTGTGTAGGTGTAACTATAATCTTCTCCTGCTGTAAGTTTGTGGTCATCGGAAATTTCATCGCGATATAAGTTGAAGTTTGGAATAGTGATTTCACTTCCTGTGTATGTATGGTCGTTAATTGGATTGTATAAAGCATAGTTTATGTCTGGTGGATTTACATACGTAAACATACCAATTGATGAATCCTCGCCTGGTTTAGAAGGGTAACAATATTCTGCTGGAGGTCTGCCTCCAAACCAACCAGTGCCCATACCCATGATTGCGTCAAGGTCAATATCGTATAACCTTTTACCATTTCCACCTGTTAGAGAGCCACAAAACATAAAGATTGCGGTGCAACTGTTTTTAGCAGAACTTGACATTACGTTCGCCCAATTGTTTGTTGCATAAATTGTTACTAGGTGAGCATCATATGCAAACATTTGATCAAAGCTGGTGGCTTTAGTGGGATTAAAATTTCTTAGATTTAGTGTTTTTAGACCATCATAGCGTTTATTATCGGCAGTAATTTTGGTACAATCAAAAAACATACCATTAAACTTTTCGGCGTTTTCTGTTGTCCAAGTACGCAAATCTAAACTTGTTAAGCTTCTGCAAGTTTCAAACATATAACTGAAATCAATCGCGTTGCTTGTATCAAAATTTAATAAATCTAAATTTAATAGACTAGAGGCTCCTGAAAACATACCCGAAAAATCAGTGCAATTTGATGTATTAAATGAGGATAAATTTAAACTTTCTAAAGATGAACAAGCAGAAAACATTCCAGAAAAAGTTTCTACATTTTCTGTTGAAAAATTGCTTAAATTTAAAGTTTGAATTTTACTGCAGTCTTGGAACATAAATGATAAATCTAAAGCTTTATCTGAAACAACAAAATTTTCAATATCTAGGCTTTCAAGTGCCTTACATCCATCAAACATATTTGAGAAATTTGTGCCATTAGCAGTATCAAAGCTTGAAACATTTACGCTTTTAAGGGCTTCGTCGTAAATAAATAGCGCATTAAATTCTTCAACATTTTCTGTGCCTAAACTAGATAAATCTAAGCTTTCTATTTTTGAGCAATAGCCAAAGGCAACGCGCAAAACTTCTAAGTTAGGGCAACTAAAGTTGGTGGTATTTATTTCAGAGAGATTTGAGCAAGTATTACAAAAACTTCGAATAGTTGTTACATTTTCAAAGCTACTATCGTTCAAAAGAAGCTTGTGCAACGATGAACAGTTGTAAAACGTGTATGCCATATCTTCTAAAGTGTCGCTAGACTTTGAACTAAAATCAACGTAGTGCAACATGCCACAACCTTCAAATGTTGAATCTAAGCCAGTGCATGCACTTAAATCTATGTTTTTGCTATTTACGACACACAAATTAGTGAAATTTTTAAAATAGTAATCTAAGTTTGTTGGCTTTGAACCATTTGAAAATTTTACAGCCACAATATTTGATGCATAATCTTCTGTCCAAGGATATTTAAAATAGTCCACAGCGCCATCCGCATCTTCAATAATGTCGTAATCAAAGGCAAATTCACCTGTTCCTTCAAATGCTAATAGTCCATTTTGGTATACAATGGCCTTTGCGCTTGAGGGCTCGTTTGCTTCATATGTATCTTGAATCGTGGGTAGTTTAAAGTAACCACCGTTTGAACCATCATCAACTTTTGCGTTTGTTATGTCTAGTTTGGCAGGGTCATAATTAGGGAGTGCACTACAGTTGTAAAACATATTTTCACTATCCATTATTGAGTAACTAGATAAATCATCATTAGAGTATATTGTTTGCAGTTGACTATCTCCAAAAAACATTTCTTTTATATTTTCTACGTTTGTAAAATCTAAAAATGATATGTCAATTGTTGTTAAATTGTTACAGTTACAAAACATTTGTTGCATATTTGTAAAATGAGATGTATCTAGTTTGCTTAAGTTTGGATCTTCTAGTTGTTTGCATCCATTAAACATTTGATATGCGCTTGTAGCAAGCTCACAATTAAAATCACACTGTGATATATCTGTAAGTTTTTCTAAATTTGCAAAGAAATAGTCATAGGATGAAGGACAGACAGCGTATGGCATCTTTACAGTAGTGATTGAATCTCTGTAGTCATACCAAACTGTATGGTTATTTGTAAATGGTTCAAGAACGCCTCCGCCACTAATGATAAGGCGTCCGTCTTCATAGATTTTGCATTGAGCTTCACCGCTAATGCATTCTAAGTCGCCTTTTGCAATGTCTGATGGCTGAGGCAGATCTTTAAGTGCATTATCTGGGCGAATTAAGCCGTACCCGTATTCTTTGTCCCAATCTGCAGGTCCTAAGTCTTCTGCAGTTCTAATTAGTAAGTCATTTAATTCGTCAACGGTAATGTCTGGATTATTGGCCGTAATAAGAGCAGCACAACCAGCGGCGAATGGTGTTGCCATTGAGGTTCCACTTTTGTTTGCGTATGTACCGCCTGGCACGGTAGAATAAATGCTGCTACCTGGTGCACATAGGTCTACATAAGAACCATAATTTGAAAAATAAGAACGTGTTTTTCCATTTTGTATTGAACCAATTCCATTTACGTGTTCATATGCGCTGGGGTAGTGCATCATTGTTTCTGACCAGCCACTTTCGGCAGCGTCATTGCCAGTGGCTGCAAAAACTGCAATACCTGCGTTATATATGTTTTGAATTGCGTTATTATCAGAAGAGTCGTAGCCATATCCACCAAAACTCATTGATGCAATTTTTAGGTTTTTAACCCATGGCAAATCCTTTGTTGCAGCATCAGTTTTAACTTTTAAAAGATAATTATAGCCTCTAAGAATATCGTCATCGTAAAGGGAACCACTGCTGCCTTTAGACAAACGAATAA
>JAKSUU010000072.1 GCA_024408695.1 Coriobacteriales bacterium
AAATCCTAAAGGCTGGCGTCAAGGAACCGCTAATCCTTATGCCGATTTCAATGATGTTTCTCGCTATAATTCTAGATATTCTGAATATGCAAATTCTAAGGATGCAGAATGCGGGGCTCATGATTCTCAAAACGCAAGTTCAGACCCTAAAAGTAAATCCAAGAAAAAAAGGGGGCTTTTTGGAGCTTTAGGTGAACTTGTTATTATTATTGCTGCTGCAATGTTATTTGCATTTTTGATTTGTAATTTTGTTATTCAGCCTTTTGTAATCCCTTCTGGATCTATGGAATCTACAATAAACATTTCGGATCGCGTTTTGGCAGAAAAAATTTCGTATCATTTTGGCAAGCCACAGCCTGGTCAAATAGTTACTTTTGTCGACCCTGATGACTCTTCAAGAATATTGATTAAACGATGTATAGCAACGCAGGGTCAAGAAGTTGATATTCGCAATAATAAATTATATATTGATGGCGTTGAACAGCATGAAGATTATACTCACGGTCTTCCAAATAAACAGCTTTTAGGTGGGGTTGAGTTTCCTTATACAGTTCCGCCAGATCATATTTTTGTGATGGGAGACAACAGAACAAATTCCCAGGATAGTCGCTATTTTGGTGCTATTCCAATTAGTTCTGTTACGGGTCACGCCATTTGTATATATTGGCCACTCAATAGATTAGGTTCACTTTAGTTAGGAGAAAAATTGTCACTTACATTTCAAGAAATTATCTTAAAACTTCAAACTTATTGGGCAAAGCAGGGTTGCGTTATTTTACAGCCATATGATAGCGAAGTTGGTGCTGGTACTTTTCATACAGCCACAACTTTGCGTAGCGTTGGTCCCCAAAAATGGGCAACTGCCTATGTTCAACCTTGCAGACGACCAGCAGATGGTCGCTATGCTTCCAACCCTAATAGAATGCAACATTATTATCAATTTCAGGTTTTGATTAAACCGTCGCCAGATAACGTTCAGGATTTATATTTGGAATCGCTTCGCGAAATTGGAATTGAACCTCAAAAACATGATATTCGTTTTGTAGAAGATGACTGGGAAAGCCCAACCCTTGGTGCATGGGGGCTTGGTTGGGAAGTTTGGCTCAATGGCATGGAAGTTACACAATTTACATATTTTCAGCAGGTAGGTGGCATAGAGTGCAACCCAATTCCAGCCGAAATCACTTATGGTTTAGAGCGTCTTGCCATGTATATTCAAGGTGTAGATAGCGTATACGACCTTGTTTGGGCGAGAGGCGATGACGGTTCTAATTTTACTTATGGCGATGTTTTTTATGAAAATGAGCGTGAATTTAGCGCATACAATTTTGAACATGCAAATGTTGATATCATTTTAAAACGCTTTAACGATAACGAACTCGAATGCAACTATTTGTTAGATCAAAATCTTCCTCTACCTGCTTATGATTGCGTTATGAAGTGCTCACATGCGTTTAATATTTTAGATGCTCGTGGGGCAATTTCTGCAACCGAGCGCGCATCATATATTTTGCGTGTACGTAGCCTTGCCAAGGCATGTTGCGAATCTTATCTCGAAAACATAGTAGAAAAAGGTGGGGCTTATATACCTTCGCAAGATGATGCTCACGATCAGAAAGCAGGTGCATAATGGCTAATACACTTATTTTTGAAATTGGTTGTGAAGAAATTCCATCTGCTGCTTTATATAACGCTACAAAGCAAGTAAAAACTGTAGCTCAAGAAAAGTTAGCCGTAGCTAACTTAGGTTACGTAGATGTAGAAACTTTTTCTACTCCTCGTCGTATTGTTTTGCAAGTTAAAGAGCTCGAAGAAAAAACTCAAGCTCAAAGCCTTGATTTTAAAGGTCCAGCTGCAAAAATTGCCTATGATGAAGATGGCAATCTAACAAAAGCTGCTCTAGGTTTTGCTAAATCAAAGGGTGCAAGTGCTGATGATTTAGAAGTCCGCGCAGATGAAAAAGGCACAGAATACATTTATGTTCATGTTGAAAAAGAAAGCATAGATGCTATTAGCTTGCTTGAGAAAATTTTGCCAGAAATTATTAAAGAAATCTCTTGGCCAAAAGCTCAAAGATGGCATGACTACAAAGAAACTTTTTCTCGTCCTGTCCGTTGGCTTTTAGCAATGCATGGCGATAAAGTTATTGAATTTGAATTTGCAAATGTCCAATCTAGTAATAAAAGTCAAGGTCACCGCTTAGTTGCAAATGAAGTTTTTGAACTTGATCATGCAGATAATTATTTTGCTCTCTGCGAAAAAATGTTTGTTGTTTGTGATGCACAAGCTCGTGCAAACTACATTAAAGATGAGGTTGAACGCTTAGAAGGAGAACTTGGTCTTAAAGCTGATCTTCAAAAATCCACTTTTGCAGAGGTGGTAAATCTTGTTGAATATCCAACGGTTTTAATTGGACATTTTGACGAAGAATTTTTGGATGTTCCACCAGAAATTATCACAGATGCTATGCTTGAGCATCAAAGATATTTTCCAATGTATAATTTAGATGGCAGTCTGTCAAATGCTTTTATTATTGTTTCAAATGGAGCTCGTGAATACAACGACACAATAATTGATGGCAATGAACGTGTTGTTCGCGCACGTTTGGCCGATGCTGCCTTTTTTGTGGATTGCGATCTTAAAATTTCTTTAGATGAATTTGCATCTCGTTTATCAAACGTAGTGTTCCACAAATCTCTTGGTAGCGTTGGCGATAAAATTGCTCGCATTAAAGATAATACAAACTTTATCTGTAAAAATGCCGATGTCAGCGATGCAGAATCAAAGGATGCCCAGCGAGGAGCTGCAATTTGCAAGGCTGATCTTGTAAGTGATGCTGTTGTAGAATTTCCATCTCTTCAGGGTATTATGGGCTTTCATTATGCAAATGCTGCAGGTGAGCCTGCAGATGTCGCAATAACAATTCGCGACCATTATAAGCCAAAATTTGCAGGGGATACACTTCCACAATGCAAGTCTGCAAGTATTGTTGCTTTAGCAGACAAAATGGATACAATAGCTGGTCTTTTTGCAGCTGATGAAGCTCCTACAGGCTCAAGTGACCCTTATGCTTTACGCCGTGGTGCAATTGGAATTATTAATATTTGCTTAGATCAAATTGACGTTGATTTAAGTGCGCTAATTTACAACGCTCTTAAAAACTACGAAGGCAAATTTGAGTTTGACTTTAACGCAGTAAATAAACAAATTGTCGAATTTTTCTCTGGTCGTCTTCGCGTTATCGCACAAGATAAAGGCTATGATGCAGATATCGTTGCTGCTGTTTTAGATAATGGCCAAATACAGCCAAGTGCTTGTCTTGACCTTATTGGTGAGATTCAAAATCTTCGCAAAAATGACGCTGATAACTTTGAAAATCTTACAATTTCTTACAAAAGAGCTGCAAATCTAACAGATTTATCATTGGGCGAAGAGGTTGATAAAAGTTTAATGGGTGATGCAGAGAGCGCACTTTTTGATGCATCAATTAAAGCAAAAGAAGAAATCGCAAAAGCTCAAGCTAAAAAAGATTATAAGGCTGTAGTTGATTGCCTTGCTTCTTTACGCGGTCCAATTGATACATTCTTCGACGAAGTTATGGTTATGGATGAAGATGAAAGCAAAAAGCAAAATAATTTAAAGCTATTGAATGTCTTTTTGTCCGTATTTAGTGATCTTGCAAACTTTTCGCTAATTCAGTAATTAGGATTTAAGTTTATGAAAATTTTAGTAACAGGCGGTTGCGGATATATTGGCTCGCATACAGTTGTAGAACTTATTGATGCAGGTCATAAAGTTTGTATTTTAGATAATTTATCTAATAGCTCATCATTGGTTTTAGATCGCATCGAGAAAATTACAGGAACAAAGCCAGAGTTTTTTAAAGGCGATATTAAATCCAAAGATGATCTTAATGATGTTTTTAATCTTGCTAACTTTGATTGTGTAATACACTTTGCAGGGCTTAAAGCAGTTGGCGAATCAGTCGAAAAACCGCTTGAATATTATGAAAATAATGTATGCGGCACCATAAATTTATTGCAAGCCATGCGCGAGCACAATTGCAACAATATTATCTTTTCTTCTTCTGCTACAGTTTATGGAAGTCCAAAATCTAATCCTATTTTTGAAGATTTCCCAAAGCTAAAAGCAACAAATCCATATGGAGAAACAAAGTCGGTAATTGAAGATATTCTAATTGATAATGCTAAGGCAAACGCAAATTTTAATGCTGTCCTTTTGCGTTATTTTAATCCTATCGGCGCTCATAAAAGTGGACTTATAGGCGAAGATCCAAAGGGCATTCCTAACAATTTAATGCCATATATTACTCAGGTTGCTGTTGGCAAACTTGAAAGATTAGGCGTTTTTGGCAATGATTACAACACTGTGGATGGCACAGGTGTTCGCGATTACATTCATGTTGTAGATTTAAGCTTGGGTCACCTTGCTTCTCTAAAGTGTTTTGACCTTGACAATAATCCTCAAATCGAAAAGTCAAATTGCCACATTTATAATTTGGGCACAGGAAAAGGAACAAGTGTTCTTGAGCTTGTAGACGCATTCGAAAGTGCCAATGATATCGAAATTCCTTACGAAATTTGCCCCAGACGTGCAGGTGATATTGATGAGTGCTTTGCAAATTGTGATAAAGCGTTCAAAGAACTTGGCTGGAAAACCAAATTTAACATTGTAGATATGGCAAATGATTCTTGGAATTGGCAAATTAATAATCCGCAAGGGTATCAGCTATAATCTATGCTAAAACTTTATGGTAAATATTGCAAGGGGCTTTATGGCTTTGCAATCCTTTGTGTCGTATGCATTGCCTTATCAACTTTAGCTGAGCTTTTTATTCCAAAGTTGATGAGCGATATCGTTGATGATGCTATTATGCCAGGTCTTTTTGATGTCGCCATTCAAATTAGCATTTACATGTTTATTTTTGCAATACTTAGCGTTGCGTTTTCTGTCGCTTCTTCTTATTTATCTGCAAAGGTAACGCTTAGTTTTGGAAGAAATGTGCGGCAGTCAATTTACACGAAAGTTTGCGATTTTGCAATCGAAGATTTTAATAGCATTGGCACATCTTCTTTAATAACTCGAACTACAAATGATGTTACTCAGTTAGAAAGATTTTTGTCAATGGTATTTGGGGTTTTTGTAAAAGCTCCTTGTATGCTCATTATCTCTGTTATCTTATGTTTTACAACTTCTCCTAAAATTTCATTAGTTGTTTTACTTGCAATTCCTTTTATTTGCATTGGGGTTTTTATTGTCATTAAGTTTTGCGTGCCACTTATGCGTTCTTTGCAATCAAAAATTGACGCTATAAACTTGGTATCACGTGAAAACCTAACAGGTGTTCGTGTTATTAGAGCATTTTGCAAGCAAGCATTCGAAACCCATAGATTCGACCTTGCAAATAAGGATTTAACCGATACAACTGTCAAGGTAACACGAATAATCGTTTCTATCATCCCACTTATTACTTTAATTTTAAATATTGTCATGATTGCGGTTGTTTGGAATGGTGCCGGTCTTATTAGTGCAGGTGAACTTGAGGTTGGCCAAATGATGGCAATCATTCAGTATTCTGCCATGTTGTTGATTTCGGTAATTTTGCTTTCTATGATTTTTATGTTATGGCCTCGTGCAATGGCTGCGTGCCTACGCATAAATGAAATTTTAGAAAAAGAGGTTTCTGTTAAAGATAACGATGCAAGTGATGATTCGCACATTAAAATCACGGGTCAATGCGTCCAAGGCGTACCCGTTGTTCAATTTAAAAATGTTAATTTTACTTATCCTACAGCTAAGCATAATTCTTTGTCAAACATCAATCTCGATTTTGAACTTGGTA
>JAKSUU010000073.1 GCA_024408695.1 Coriobacteriales bacterium
TCACTTTCTGCTTTGTCAACTTGAAATACATCAGCAATTAAATTAAGCAATTGCAAGTCTGTCATGTAATCGTAAATATCTGGATTGTCTGGAGTGTATGCAAAAATCTCTTTACACCGAAGAGGCTGAATTTGTATTGACATACCATCAATAAAAATTTCTCCATCTTCAAATTCAAGCAGGCCTGTTGCGCATTTAATAGTTGTAGTTTTACCAGCTCCATTGTGCCCAATAAAACCATAAATTTCGCCTGGTAAAATGTGTAATGACAGATTATCGACTACTGTTTTATCACCATAGCGTTTAGATAAATTTTTAATTTGCAGCATTATTATCTCCCTATTAATCATCATTAATAAACACAGAAAATAACTTTCCCTGCGTATTGTTTTTCAATGCATAAATACGTAAAGCTGGCACGGGCTCAAGGCTCGTAAGATTGTTATAAATAATTGCAACTTTTTGCAGACCACTATCAGTTTTTTGATCGCCTATAAAAAGTTCTTCAACATTAAGATAAGTGGTGTTTTTTGGCTTTACCAACGACATTCCAAGACCTTGCAATGCATTTTCTCCAACTAATTCAGCAGCAACTCTATCTGCCGAATAACACATGGCTCTATATTGAAGCGCTCCTATAAAAGGAATTTTTCGAGCAAAACAACAAGCAAAATACAGCAAAACACTCGAATGACCTAAGTATATATGACCTATTTCTCTTGCTATCAAAAACTCAAGACCTGGCCAAAAAGACTCATATTCAAAATAGGATTTTGCTTGATTTGCATCCAGTCGAATTATGTATGGAGAAATAATGCCTTCATCAGAACCAGGAATGCCGCTTTTTTTGTGAGTATAAAAATATACATATGGTTCATATTTTAAACCGCACCTATGTGAATATTGATTACATATTTTAGAGACTTGAGGCATTTGCGTTTGTGAGAGCTTGACCTCAAAACTTGATGTGTTTCCGATATATTTTAAATACCCTCCAACAATTCTAATAAAGACAATAATTAAAAGAATGATTAAAACACATTCACCGTTATCCAAACTTGCGTCAATAGATTCTTTTGGTACATCAAAAAAAGTGCTAAGAAATTGAATTAGTTCGGGGTCTTGCGGAAGTATAAAAATTAACCAGCCAATAAAAACTAAAATTGCAAGGTTGAGAGTAATAATGATGACATGAAGAGGGATTTCTGCCGCATGTCTAAATTGTTTTTTATTTTTAAATTTTTCATCCATAACTTAGTCTACCTTACTTTTAAGTTGCTTATCAATCAGCAAAATTGCATCATAGATATCATTTTTAGAATATTGAGTTTTTTTACTAAGTTGAGATGCAATTTCCTTTTTGGAAAGTCGTGCATCTAAACCTTCAAAAATCTCTTTCACAAAATCACTTAAATTTATGTTTGGATTTTGAACTCCAAGCTCAACACAACTAGCATAATCTATAACTATAACAATTTCACCTTTTATTTTGTCGCGTTTTTTAAATTCAGCAAATAGTTCATCTGCAGTGCCTCTAATGACTTCTTCATGAAGTTTGGTAAGCTCACGACAAATAGCAATTTTGCTATCTCCAAAAATTTCAGCAATGTTTTCAAGTGTGTTTAGTAACCTATTTGGCGATTCATAAATCACAATTGAGGTGTGCAAGTTGCTAAATCTTTTGTGAAAATCTTTAAGTTGCATAACCTGCGCGGCTTTTTTTCTTTCTAAAAAGCCAACAAAAAAGATGTTTTCGCTTGCAAACCCACAGGCCGCAATTGCACTAATTAAAGCACTAGCACCTGGAATAACTTCAACTTTAACATTGCTATTTAAGGCATGTTCTACAAGTACATAGCCTGGGTCACTCACGCAAGGCATACCTGCATCACTGCAAAACGAAATGTTATGCCCTTGCCTAATTTGCTCCGTAATCTTAGGAGCCATATCACGAATAGTATTTTCATCGCAACGCTTGGCAATTGTGTCTATGTTAAAATGCTTAAGCAATTTAAGTGTAACGCGGGTATCCTCTGCAAAAATACAATCACTGTCGCGCAGAGTTTCAATCGCCCGAGGTGTCATGTCCCCTAAATTACCAATTGGAGTGGCTACTATGTACAATTTACCTTGCATAAAAACAATTCATCTTGCTTTTAAATAATTATAACAAATACCTAGTGTTTAAGTCTATAGCTAGCTTAGTAATAACATTTTTACTCTTTTTAGTAGGCTAGGGTGTATAATACATAAAGTAAGATATTAGAGATCTTACAAAGAATGTAGTAAAAATGTAGTTAGAGTGGGCAATGCTTTCATTAAAACCAAATCTGATTGTAATGTTGACACATAAGGACCATACGGTGTCTAATGCAAAGGAAATTTTTTTACAATGCAAAGATTCCAAGGCTGAATACTGGGGTTTTAAAGAAGTTGGTTTGCCAAAAGAAGAGATGATTGAGCTTTTTGGTTTAATGAAGGAAGCAAACAAAAAAACTGTTCTTGAAATTGTTTGTTATACCGAAAAAGAAAGCCTCGAAGGTATTCAAACAGCCATAGACTGCAACTGTGATTACGTCATGGGCACAATTTTTACAGACAAAATTAACGATTTATGCAAAAAGCACAATCTTTTATATATGCCTTTTGTAGGTGAAATTACTGGACGTCCATCTATTTTAAATGGGGAAATTGATGACATGCTTAAAGAAGCGCAAAGCTATATTGACAAGGGCGTATACGGAATCGATTTACTAGGATACAGATATACAAAAGATGCATTTTTATTAAATAAAACACTCGCATCTAAACTTGATGCGCCATTATGCATCGCAGGAAGTATTGATAGCTATAAAAGACTGGACGAAATAAAAGAAATTTCTCCATGGGCTTTTACTATTGGTGGAGCCTTCTTTGAAAATAAATTTAATGGTAGCTTTAAGGAACAAATCGATAAAGTTTGTAATTACATTAACGACTAATTTTAACTTACTCTAAGGTTAAAAATAAAGGAAGACAAGATGCGTCGCCGAAAACTTTTCTGTGAAATGAATCCCCTTTTTTACCGAATCTCTGAAAAAAAAGAGGTGGCAAAACGTCATTTGAAAAATATTAAAGAGCGAAAAAAATTTGCTTCAACAAAAATAGAAGAGCCGTTGCAATTTTTGTTATATGAGCACAATTCAAACATGATTAAACGTGCACCAGGTGTTGAATTAGACTTACAATTAAATAAAGCTGTAAATATTGGTATAGCCAGTTCAAAAATAAACGGTGTGCTAATTTTACCAGGTGAAGAATTTTCTTTATGGGATTTGGTTGGTAGCACAACAAAAAGAAAAGGTTATTTAGATGGTCGAGTTATCAAATACAACAAATTGGTGCCCGGCACTGGCGGAGGTCTATGCAATCTAGGTCACACTCTACATCTATTAGTTGTTCATAGCCCGCTAACCGTTACTGAATTTAACAAACACTCAGATGCCCTAGCACCAGACGAAGGAAAAAGGGTTCCATTTAGTGCAGGAACATCTATTGCTTACAATTATCTTGACTTTAGATTTAAAAACAATACAAATAACGTTTATCAAATTTTAATAAGAACAGAAGGGGAAGAATTATATTCTCAAATTAGAAGCAATGTTGATGACCCACACTTTTATGAAATTAATGAGGAAAATCATTGCTTTAAAAAAGAAGGTAACAAATACTTTAGGTGCTCAAAAATCTACAAAGATACCTTTAACAAAAGCAACAAAGCAAGAATTGCACACGATTTATTATGGGATAATCATTCCGAAGTTATGTTTGATTACAATTTAATACCAAAAAATCAAATAAAAAGTTAGCTTTTAGCGTATTGGTACAAATTATACCTGATATTTTTTGTACCAATTGTTTTTTAACGTAATAAGCTGTATGCTAAGCAAACAATCTGCAGAAATCCTCATATTTATTTATATATAGATTTCGAAGCCGTTTGCGTGCATACAGCTTATTACACAATATACAATAAAACTTTTTATGCGCACATATATTTAGCAAGGTCAACAACGCGATTCGAATAACCCCATTCGTTGTCATACCAACTAATACATTTAACAAAATTGCCTGTGCCACCCATAACATTAGTAAGTCCACTATCAAAAATTGAAGAATAAGGGTTGTCAATAATATCTGTACTTACAATTGGGTCTGTGCAATATTGCAAAATGCCCTTCATTGGGCCTTCTGCGGCGGCCTTCATAGCAGTGTTAATTTCTTCAGCAGTTGTTTCTTTGCCAAGCTCAGCAACAAGGTCAACCATGGAGCCCGTAGGAGTGGGAACACGAGTCGCCATGCCATCAGGTTGACCGGCAAGTTCTGGAATAACCAAACCAACAGCCTTAGCAGCGCCAGTTGTAGTCGGAATCATAGAAACCGCAGCTGCACGACTACGACGAAAATCCTTATGGTGAACATCTAAAATCTTTTGATCGTTTGTATAAGCATGAACTGTGTTCATATAACCACGAACAATGCCAAAATTGTCATTTAAAACTTTTGCAAAAGGCGCTAAGCAATTTGTAGTGCAAGATGCATTAGAAACTATATGTTGAGTAGCTTTATCATATGTTTCTTGATTTACACCCATAACAATTGTGTTATCGACATCTTTGCCAGGTGCTGAGATTACGACTTTACTTGCACCATTGTCAATATGAGCTTGATTACTTGCGTTATCTTTAAAGTGACCGGTCGTTTCTAAAACAATTTCGGCATCAACGCTTTTCCAGTCAAGGTTTTTGATGTCGCGATCTTGAAACGCTGGGATTTCGTGCCCGTCAAAAATAAAACTATTGTCTGTCGCACGAGCTTCTTCGTAGCAAACACCGTGGCAAGAGTCATACTTTGCCAGGTAAGCTGCACATTCTAGGTCTGATGGATTGTTGATTGCAACAACTTCGATATCTGGATCAGCTTCTGCAATTCTAAATACTAAACGACCAATACGCCCAAAACCATTGATTCCAACTTTTAAAGACATTTTTCCTCCCTAAGAAAAATAATGAACATGCGAAACTTTCGCACAATTTATTTTACCAAATATAACGTTAAGACGTCATATTTCAAAGCGGGATATCTATAAATGTCGCACTAACAAAAAACTTAAATCCATATCATAATTATAAATTTACTGAGGCTTTACGTTAGAATTTTGATATGATATAGCAGGCTGGGCAACTACAATATTTCTTGTCCAGGGGCAAACCTTAGCATAAGCATCTGTACCCATATAAGTCCTTACTCTAACCGACTTGCAAAAATAATACATAGTTAGGCCCACGACAACAGCAATGCAGCCAAAGGTAATAAATAATGATATAAAACCGCCAAAAGCATAAGAAGCGGGCATACCTGCGATTAATTCAATAATAAATGCAAGAAATACTACAATAACATCAACAATAGCAAAGATGCATAATACCTTAATATAATAGTGAATGAAATCTAATTCACGATTTTGAATTTTTATCAAAAATCTAAATTCAAGCACGAGCGCAAGTCCATATACAATTAGCGATAATAAACTTGTCAAGATAACGATTCCTCCAAGTGCGCCTAAGTAACCAATTGAAACAACCGATAAGAAAAAACTTATAATAACAGACACGGCAGAAATAGCTAAACCTACATAACCGGCATACACAATAAAAGCTAAAAAACCACCTAGTTTTGTATATTCGTGGTCGTTATTTTCTCTAACAACGCCTGAAAAATCAATTAATTTACTAGAAGTAAAAATTTTAGCTTCGTTGTAAGGAATCTTTGCGTTTCCATTTTTTTTGTCAACCGAACTATA
>JAKSUU010000074.1 GCA_024408695.1 Coriobacteriales bacterium
GTTGTTGTAAAAACATATTTTGAAGCTGTTAAAAGTGGTGACACTCAAAAGGCTGTAGAATGTTGTTCTCCAAAATATCAAGATGTATTTGCACTTGGCCAAGCTGGAGCAAATTCTTTGGGTAGTGCTTTGGGTGGAATGCTTGGCATGAACATGGGAAATGCAGGTGATGTTGGCACTAGTCTTTTAGGAATAATAAATGCTGAACATTATAGCGATTACGAGTTTAAAGTTTTTGCTGCCTCATACAATGATGAAAGCCATGCAACGGTTCCAGTGGAGGTTTATGTTGCAGGTAAATTAGATCAAACTTCTACACAATACTGTGAAAAAATTAACGGTCAATGGTATGTAACCAGCAAATTTTAATTTAGCTTAAGCATTTTGGTTTTTAATAATAAAAAAGTTTAGACTTTTAAAGCATATTTAATCTGCTTTAGCTAGCTCGTTTTTGATATTTATGATCTGTTCATACCGATTGCGACATACTACAAATTCAATTTCTACAGGCAATCAAAGTTCAAGCAACGGTTATGCTGTCAGTGGGGCTTAAGTACACGGTGCTTTTTTAAATCTAATGATTTGTTTGTTTTTGCAGTCTCAAAATCTCCAAAATATTGTTACTACAATCAATACAAAATTCAAGTTTTTATGGTAATTTATAAATAACGATATTTTTGGATAAATAAATATGTTAGATAATAATACATCAATTGAAAACGAAAATGTTAAATCAAGTAAACGTGCTAATTTTAATTCGCGTCTTGGTTTTATTATGATTGCAGCAGGGTGTGCGGTTGGACTTGGAAATGTTTGGCGCTTTCCTTTTATTACAGGGCAATATGGTGGTGCCGCTTTCATCATTTTGTATTTAATTTTCCTATTAGTGCTTGGCATTCCAATTATGGCTATGGAATTTGCGGTTGGGCGCGCATCAAAAAAAAGCACAGCTCAAGCTTTTAATGTGTTAGAAAAACCAGGCAGCAAATGGCACATTTTCAAATGGTTTTCTTTTGCGGGCCAGCTAATCTTAATGATGTTTTACACCTGTGTTGCAGGCTGGATGATTGCTTATACTTTTAAAACTTTAACAGGCGCTTTTGATGGCAAAAGTGTTGAAGTTGTAAGTGCAGAATTTCCTAATATGCTTGCAGACCCTGTTCAACTTTTTATTTGGACATTTATTGCAATTGTCATAGGCATTGCTGTTTGTATTTTTGGTCTGAACAAGGGCGTTGAGCGCATTACAAAACCTATGATGCTTATACTTTTTGCTCTTATTATAATTTTGGCTATTATGGCTTTATTTTTACCAGGTGCAGGTGAGGGGATTGAATTTTATCTTAAGCCAGACTTTTCTAAGCTATTTGCAAGTCCGCAGGCTTTTGGAGAAGCGGCCTACGCTGCCATGGGGCAAGCATTTTTCACGCTTAGTGTTGGCATGGGTTCCATGGCAATTTTTGGTAGCTATCTTGGTAAAGAGCGCACTCTTGGTGGTGAGGCTTTGGTAGTTGGTGGCCTTGATACATTTATTGCAATTATGGCTGGTTTGATTATTTTTCCTGCTTGCTTTAGTTATGGAATTGATCCAGGTGCAGGACCAAGCTTGATTTTTGTAAGTTTGTCGAATGTATTTGCACAAATGCCACTTGGTGTTTTGTGGGGAACTTTATTCTTTATTTTTATGAGCTTTGCAGCATTGTCTACGGTAATCGCTGTTTTTGAAGGAATTATTGCGTTTATTATTGATCAGTGGGGCTTGCCTCGCATTAAAGCAACTCTTATATTCTTTGTTGCAATTACAATTTTAAGCTTGCCGTGCATTTTGGGATTTAATGTATTAAGTGGTGTTGTTATTCCTGGTATTGGCGATATTCAATCGGTTGAAGACTTTATTGTTTCAAATAATATTTTGGTTCTTGGCGGTCTTGTGTTCTTGCTTTTCTGTACTTTAAAGGCTGGATGGGGTTGGAAGAATTATTTGAAGGAAGCAAATACTGGTTCTGGTCCTAAGATTGCCGAGAAAGTTCGTATCTTTACTGTATTTGGTGCTGGCGCATTGCTCGTTATTGTATTTATAATGGGTTGGATTCCAATAATAAGTACCTGGTTTGGTGCGTAATAACAAATACGATTACGCTTTTGCTAAGAAGAAAAATCTTTAAAAATGTAAGTATCTATTATTTATTTATTTCATTAGATTTCTAAGGCAATTATTTCTATTATTACTGGAGGTAAATTATGATTTGTCCAAATTGCAAAAAAGAGATTAGTGATGGCAATTTATTTTGTCGTTTTTGCGGTGCAAAAATTGATTCATCAATTAACGAACAAAATTCGCAAGTAAGCTCATCACCAAACGACGAAACTGTAGTTATGCCAACCGCAAATACGTCTAATGCTTATGAGCAAAACACCGTTGCCATGCCACCGCAGAGCGACGCTGCAGCTTATGACCAAAACACCGTTGTCATGCCACCGCAGAGCGACGCTGCAGCTTATGAGCAAAACACCGTTGTCATGCCACCGCAGAGCGACGCTGCAGGTTATGAGCAAAACACAAGTTCTATGCCAGGCGCTCAGCCGAATAATAATACGGCTAATCCACCGCAAAAGCCTAGCAATAAAAAGAAAGTCATTATTATATGTGTGATTGCTGCTGTAATTGTAATTGCAGCGACTATATTTTTTATCACCCAATGCACAAAACCTGCTAAGGATATTGATATTACTGTTCCTATTTCAATTGAAGATTTTGATGATGAAAATTCCTCTAGAATTCCAATTAAAATTGTAGGCTCGCAAAATGATAATAAGAGTTTTAATGAAGTTTGTTTTGTTGATTCTAAAGGTGTCGGTATCAGTCTAAAACCGGGGAAATACAGTGCTGTTTTTCCTGCCTCTCCCTTATGCAAAAATGGTAATCTTTATAAAGCACCAGAAAACGATGTCTATTTTACAATCGATGATAAAACAAAGGCATTTGATACAGCAGGCGAAAAGTATACCTTTAAAAAAATGAATCCAATAGATATCACAGATGATGACATTAATAATGCCTATGAATATGCAAAAAAAGACAGTGGTAGTAAAAAAGACCTTGATGCATACAAACAGGCAACCATTAAAGTTCGTGATGACGCTGTCGCTGCTGTGGCAGAAAAAGCTAAAAAAGAGGCTGAGGAAAAACAAAAAGCTGATGAAAAAAGTCAAATCGACAAAATTAGAGCCGCAGTTGTTGCTTACGGCAAAGCGAATAATAACGATGTTATTGTCAATGCGGCTCCATATATGCAATTTAGCAAAATACACAAAGAAGGAGATTTATTAGCTTGCGTTATTAAAACAGAAAATGCGGGTCAGTATTCGTTAGATCCTGCTTTTGTTGTTCTTAGAATTCAAAGTGATGGTAGTTATAAAGCCCTGGTTATAGATGGGTTAGAAGGTGCTTCAGTCGAGGCTTTGCAATCATATGGATTTTCTGCTTCTGTTGCCAAACAGATACACGATGATTTTCTTTCGTAACTTTTCTTGGTGTAGACTTCGCTATATTTTCAATTGATGAAGGAGCAAAATAATGAGTACTTGTCCTAGTTGCAATAAAGAGATAGATAATGAGACAAAGTTCTGCCCATTTTGCGGAGCAAAGCTCGAGAACAGTAATTTATCGCAAAATTCGAGTATTAATTCTCAAGAAGGTGCAAATAAAAGTTTGGGTAAGAATCCAAAGAAAAAGCGCAATATAATTATTGTGTGTGCTGTTGCGCTTGTTGTAATTATTGCCTGTATTGTTGGCTATTTGGTTTATCAAAATCAACTTTCGCATCAAGAAATTGACCTTAGCGCTCCTATTTTAAGTGAAGATTTTGATGAGGAAAATTCTTCAAAAATTCCAGTTGAGATAAGTGGCAAAGATCTTGATAACAAAGATGTTAATAAAGTCTATTATGTAGATTCTAAGGGCAATGGCATCAAACTCAAACAAGGTAACTATAGCGTAAAATTTCCAGCTTCTCCATTATGTAAAAATGGTTGCATTTACAAAGTCTCAGAAAGTGAAATAACTTTAAACCTTGATGGTTCTAGGCAAAAATTTGGTTCGAATGATAAATGCACGTATACAAAAATTGATCCTTTAGAAGTCAGTGATGATGATATTAATATGGCATATGAGTATGCAAAAAAAGATGAGTCATGCGATAAAGATTTAGATGCTTATAAGGATGCTACGATTAAGGCGCGTGACGAAGCCATAGCTGCCGACGCCGAAAAAAAGGCTAAAGAAGCCGAAGAGAAGAAAAAAGCTGAAGAGGCAGAGTTAGAGAAAAAGATCAGAAAAGCTATATTGGGTGACAATCCAACGGAAGACCAAATACAATTTGATAAGAATACAAAGATTGAACATATTTACGTTGATGGTGATTTAGTGTTTTGTACAGTTAGGGCAATTAATATGGGCGGAAGATATGGTTTTAACGGTGGGCCAATGGTTTTAAAATTTCAAAGTGATGGCAGTCTAAAGAGAATTCATGCCTCGGGGGAAGATCTCGAAATCTATAACACTCTTATTGGTTTGGGATTTTCCTCAAAAGTTGCAAAAGAAATAGAAAAAGAAGTGTTTAATTATTAAAAAGGATGGACTTTATTATTTTCTGCGCGTTGCAGAACATAAAAAAGCCCGAGTGTAACATTTACACCCGGGCTTTTTGTTTTGATCGTTTAGTATAAAAACTATTTCCAGTTTTCTGCGCGAACTTCAAAGTAAGCACGAGGATGATTGCAAACTGGGCATTCTTCTGGATCAGCAGTGCCAACAACAATGTGGCCACAGTTACGGCATTCCCAAACCTTAACTTCGCTTTTCTCGAATACTTTTTGAGCTTCTACATTTTCGAGTAATGCACGATAGCGTTCTTCGTGTGTTTTTTCGATTGCAGCAACAGCGCGGAATTTAGCAGCAAGCTCTGGGAATCCTTCTTCTTCAGCTGTTTTTGCAAAACCATCATACATATCTGTCCACTCAAAGTTTTCGCCTTCTGCTGCAGCTTTTAAGTTAGCAGCAGTGTCGCCAATGCCTTCGAGTTCTTTAAACCACATTTTTGCATGTTCTTTTTCGTTGTTTGCGGTGTTTAAAAAGAGAGCAGAAATTTGCTCGAAACCTTCTTTTTTGGCCTTGCTTGCAAAATAAGTATATTTATTGCGAGCTTGGGATTCACCAGCAAAAGCTTCCATTAAGTTTTTTTCTGTTTGTGTACCTGCGTATTTTGACATTTTAAGTCCTTTCGTCAAATTTACTAACTTGCTATTATTTTAGCACAATATCAATTATGCTGTCGCGCCTCCACAACTACTTCCACTGCCTGCGGTGCAGCCGTAGCAGTGATTTGCAAAAACAATATGACGTTTTTGTGGAGCTTGTTTTGCGAGGTCAAAAATTGTAAAGCCGCCTTCCATTTTTAGACCAAGCGCCTGGTTAAAGTCGCAGTCATATAAATCCCCATTATAATCTACACTAATTTGATCTCTACACATCATGGCTTGGCAGGTTGCCTCGTTAAAAGCTCCGCATAATTTATTCATATATTTTTCGAGGTTGCCTTTTTTGTTTAGGGCATCCGCAAATCTACCACTTGGGTTATTTGCAATCGCAATCAAGGTATCAAAATACACATCAAAGTCAGCAGCCAATTTAGTTTTGTATTCTTTTTCAAGACTATCTTGAGCGGGGGGCAAAACCGCGCCAGCTGGGTTATATACAAGCATAAGATTATGCTGGCCTGTGCCAAAACCCTTTTTGTTGAGTAAGTGCAAGGCT
>JAKSUU010000075.1 GCA_024408695.1 Coriobacteriales bacterium
ACACTTGAAGCTTTTCAAAAACACGATGACATCGATTCTATTGTTGTTGTTTGTTTAGAAGGCTGGGAAGATAAACTTTTAGACTATGCAAAACAATATAATATTACTAAACTTGAATACTTAGCACCAGGTGGCGAAACTGGGCAACAATCCATAAAAAACGGCTTGCTAAAGATTAAAGAGCATTACTCTGAAAATTGTACGGTTCTAATACACGATGGAAATAGAGGGCTCGTTTCTAGTGAAATTATTTCAGGAGCAATAGAGTGCTACAAGCAACACGGTGGCGCAATAACAGCAATTCCTTGCCAAGAAGCGGCTTTTCTAACAAAAGATAAACTTAGTTCTAACAAAGAAATACCCCGTAGTGAAATTGTTAGAACACAAACTCCTCATGTTTTTAAACTTGAAAAACTATTATGGGCTCATGAACAAGCAACTATAAAAGGTATCTCAAATACTGCTGCAACATGTTCACTTTTAACGCAACTCGGAGAAGAAATCTATTTTTCACCAGGATCAGAAAAAAATATAAAAATCACAACACCAGAAGACATTGAAATTTTTAAGGCATTGCTAAAGCAGCAGAAATAAAGTCTTTTACTTCAGAAATTTGTTCAAAAGGAGTTGATGCACCCGCCGTTATTCCTATTTGATTTGCATTCGAAAACCAAGTAGTATCTATGTTGTCAACTGATTCAATATGATAAGAAGGGCAATTCTCCTTGCAAATTTCATACAAATGTGTTGTGTTTGCAGAATTAATCCCACCTATAATTAGCATTAAATCGACCTTTTGAGATAGCTCACCCGCAGATTTTTGTCTGATACTTGTTGCATCACAAATACTATTTTCAACCTTACATTCCTTAGCCCTAGACTTAATATAGGCACAAATTTCATCAACAGTTTTTTTGGTTTGAGTTGTTTGCACAACAACACCAACCCTTTTATTGGATAAATCTGGTAAATCATCAACATTTTGAACAATCGCCAAAATACTTTTAGGGCATTGAGCATAAATACTATCAACTTCTGGATGTCCTTTTTGGCCAATAATTATTATTTCATATCCAAAATTACTAAGTTGCAAACATTTTTTTTGAACGGCTTTTACATAAGGGCAAGTAGCATCAATGACAGTACAATTAGCTTGTTTGGCCTGCTCAAACACTTGCGGTGCTGCTCCATGAGAACGAATAATAACAGTATCACCATTTAGCGTATCAAAATCCTTTATTGCATAAACGCCTTTGTTTTCTAAATCTTGAACAACTCGTGGATTATGAATAAGTGGCCCATATGTATAAATTTTAAAATCGTTATTTGTTATTTTTTTAAGGGCACCGTGAGTTAAATCAATTGCACGCTTAACACCAAAACATGCCCCAGCGCCTTCTGCAACTAAAATTTTCACATTAAACCCTTAAAGTGGTTCTACATAACCATTAGGAATACGTTTTAGTACATCAATTTTTTTCATAACATCATCTAAAACTGTTTCCATGAGTTTGTCTTTGTCTACATCTTTATAGTCATCTAAAGAAATAGGCTTGCCAATGTTAATATAAACTTTAGGAAAACGTATAAATTTTTTACCTTTAGGTTTAATTCTTTCTGCACCATTAATGCCAACTGGAACAATATCTGCCTTGGCAATTTTTGCGATTAAAACAAGTCCTGGATGAGGTTTATACTCTTTTTCACTAGAATTCATTCTGGTTCCTTCTGGAAAAATTCCAAGACACTCTCCGCGTTTTACAACATTTACACATCGTCTTAAAGATTTAGAATCGGCACTTTCGGTTTTAATTGGAATCGCACCACAACGAGCAATTAAATCACCAAAAATTGGTTTAAACAAGGTATCGCGAGCAGGAAAGCGAAGTAAGCGCGTATAGACAGCAGAATTTAAAAAAACAGGGTCTAAAAATGTAACATGGTTACAAGCAAAAATAAAAGGTTTGTCGCTGCGGGTTGGCACATTTTCTTTTCCTGTAACTACATAGCGAAAAGCCACTTTTAACGCGGGTCTGCATGCATACATCAAAATAAAATCTACCCAATTAGCTACTCTATATGGCTTTTCAATTTTATTGTCAAAAATCTCATCGCGCGATTTGATTTTCATTTGGCCTCCATTAATCCTTGGAATTTTTGAAAGTTTAAAGCTAAGTCTAGTTGCTTTTTGCTACCGCTAAATAAGCATTCTTAATAAATTCACAAACCTCATCCTTTGTCATATTTGTAGTGTCGAGCATTATTGCATCGTCGGCAGCTTTTAAAGGAGATGTATCGCGCGTGCTGTCAACACGATCGCGCCTATTAATATCTTCTAAAATTTCTTCATAACTTAAAGTAGTCATGCCACGATTTTGATTTTGTAAATAGCGACGTTTTGCTCTTTCCTCGGCAGAAGCAGTCATAAAAATTTTAACTTCGGCGTTAGGAAAAACAACAGTTCCAATATCGCGACCTTCCATAACCGTATTATGAAGTGCACCAATTTGACGCTGTTGATTTACAAGGGCGCTACGGACTTTTGCGCATGTAGCAACAGGAGATACAGCCTTGTCGATTTCTGGAGTACGGATTTGTTTTGTGCAATCAATACCTGCAATTTTAACTGCTTTGGCAATGGCTTCGCCTTCGTCATGAACAAATTCAATTTTGTCATTTAATGCAATTGATTCTAAAGCATCTGCGTCATTTAAATCAATCCTGCGCTCAAGAGCTAAAAATGCAACAGCTCTATACATGGCTCCGGTATCTAAATAATGAAGACCAAGTTCTTTAGCAACACGTTTAGCCATTGAAGATTTGCCCGAACCACTTGGTCCATCAATTGCAACAATCATAAATTTCTCCTATCTAATTATTGAAGTAATACGGCTCTTTAAATTAAAATTTCTGTTAGAGCTTTAATTACGGCTTTATTAGCAACAGTTGAACCAATCGTTATTCTAATTCCACCAGGTACCAACCTACAAATAACACCTTTTTCGAGTAATTTTTTATTAACATTTTGAAAATCGCTTAAGCAAATAAAAATAAAATTTGCTTGGGTATCATAATAATAAAAGGTAAAAGGCGCAATACCTGCTTTTAATTCTGAAACCAAACAATCGTATTTAATAGCTAATTTCACAGCAAGATTATCAAGCTCAAAAAGTAGATACTCTTTTTCTTGTCTAAATTTTTTGATTCTATTATTTAATGCGTGGGTATCTTTAATTGATGCACACGCTGCCTTTTGAGCAAGAGAATTTACATTAAAAGGTTGCCTTACTTTATCAATAGCCTTAATTAATTCTTCGGGTGCAAAACAGTATCCGCATCTAAGACCTGCTAAACCGTACATTTTTGAAAAAGTGCGCAAAATTGCAATATTGCTTTTGTTGTCAAAATATTTCAAAGAATCAAAAGTCGAATCAGGATCTGCAAATTCAATATATGCTTCATCAATTAGAATTAAAATATCTTTTGGAACACTTTTGTAAAATTTTTCAAATTCTTTTTTTGTAATAACCGTTCCACTAGGATTGTTAGGATTACATAAAAATATCATCTTAGTTTTGCTGCTTATACTTTTAGCAATCTTTTTAAGATTAAATTTGCCATTTATGTCAAGTGGAATTTTAGTAAATTTAGCCTTGGCAAGTTTAACAACAGTTTCATAAGTAACAAAAGAAGGCCAGCAAGTTATAACTTCATCACCTTTTTTTAGAGAAACCTGCGCAATAAAATAAATTAACTCAACAGAACCATTACTGCAGCTAATATTTTTTTTATCAACGTTATAACGTTTTGAAATGGCATCTTTTAATTTTGTAAAACCACCGTCGCAGTATTCAGACAAGTTAGAAAGGCCTGCGCTAATTGCAAGTTGCGCGGAAGGAAACGGTCCGTAAGGGGACTCATTAGAAGATAATTTATGCAATCTAAAAGATTTTGCTATTTTACGAACATCTTTTTTTTGAAGACCTTGTTTGTATGGGTCTAAATCTTTAATTTGTTTAATAAAATAATTTTCCCAATCCATAATACTCCTTAAAAGTCTCTCTACAAATATTATTATTAATAATAAGTGCGTTAAAATATTATAGTTTAAATTTTATAGATAACTTGTGATTTGAATTGTCTAATGCTTAAAAATAACACTAGCAAAATTTTTATAGCCCTCATTTGTTTTTCGCTAGTTTTTCTTTTGTGCTTTTTAATTATTGGTTGTGGCGAAAACACAAACGATTCTACAGAAAATGAGGATGCTTTAAACCAAGATCCTATTCTTACAAATGCAGATGGTATAGAAATTCAAGGACCTATTCAAAATTTTGAGGTTTATGAGCATGGCACACATCATGTACAAATTACCATTAAGGATTATGGAAACATAATGCTTGATGTTTATTCTTATGCTGCTCCAAAAACAGCAGCTGTATTTTGCAAAAATGTTCGAGAGGGCTACTACGACAATATTCCCATTTCAAACATAATAAAGGGTCTTTATATTATGGCAAAAGTCCCAGAATCTAAAAACGAAATCGTAAAGGGCGAATTTACCGAAAACGGATATCTAAATATTTTAGCGCTTAAAGATTGCATGGTGGCGATGGGAAAAAGCGATGATGACAAAAATTCAGATCCTTCAAAAATTATTTTTGTTCTTAACGATGTAAGTTTTCTAAATGGAAAATATGCAACTTTTGGACGAATTAGTGAAGGCTATTCGTATCTTCAAGATATGAGTTATAGAAGCATTTTGCAAAAAGATGCTAGTGCCGATGACATTACTCGTTCTAATAAAGAAAATCCAACGGTTGAAGAAAAATTAAATATGCCATTGATTTTAGAAGATAATGGCACTATAATTAATACTGGTGTTTGTCCTATTATTGAATCTATGAAAGTGGTGGATTAAATGAAAAAGAAAATTGCAGTTATTGTTACACTTTTAGCATGTTTGCTTTTATGTGTATGTATTTGTGCATGTGGCGAACAAAAATCTCACGATGCAAAAAAAGCTCCCGTGAGCACAGATTCTAATGCATCTTATAAAAAAACTGTTGATAAAGACGATAAATATGGATCTGGCACTCATCACGCAGTTGTAAAAGTCAAAGGTTATGATGAATTTACAATTGAACTGAGCGCTAATGATGCCCCTGTGTCTGTTTCAAACTTTTGCAAACTTGCAAATGATGGTTTTTATGATGGTCTAACTTTTCATAGAATTGTAAAAGATTTTTGCTTACAGGGTGGCGATCCTAAGGGCGATGGTACGGGAAACAGTGATCAAAAAATTATTGGTGAATTTAGTTCGAATAATGTAACAAATAAACTAGCCGATAATTACAAAGAAGGCGTTGTGGCCATGGCCCGCTCGAACGATAAAAACTCAGCAAGTTGCCAATGGTTTGTAACACTTGCAGACAGCGCAGCCACAAGTCTTAATGGACAATATGCTGCCTTTGGAACAATTGATGCCGCCGGAATGAAAATTTGTCAAAAAATTGTTTCGGATTATGCTGGCAATGTTGCCGACCAATCGTCAGGAACAATTAGTGACAAAAGCAAACAACCAGTTATTGAATCAATAAAGATTACAGATTAAATAAATTACAAATCTAAATGGCAAAGACACAAGCCTAAGCAAACGGCTTCGAAATCTTAAAAATAAAAATTTTGTAGATTTCTGCAGATTGTTTGCTTAGGCTTGCGCCTTTGCCATCTTCGTGACTTATGCCCTTGGCATTTTCATTGCA